>QYYE01000124.1 GCA_003589585.1 Candidatus Bathyarchaeota archaeon | reverse complement strand
CCTTGCAGGTAAGCTCTCTCAAGAGGAAATAGGCAAAATCGATGCGGCGGTAACCGAACTCAAAAACGCTCTTGCAGCCAACGACATGGCACAAGTCAAAGCCAAATCGGATGCGCTACAGAAGGTTCTGCAGGAAGTCGGAACCAAAGTCTACCAGCAAGCCGCAGCCGAATACACCAAACAACAACAGCAGCAAGCTGGACCGCAAGCAGGCGCGGGGCCACAATCGCCTCCAAGCGGTGGACCAGAGGCGCCGCCACATGAACATGTCGTCGACTCAGAAGACTACAAAGTTAAATAAGCCTCATAGGATTCTTTTTCTTTTTTGTTTTAGGAATAAAGCAGTTAATTCCTTAAGGGCCTTCTAAGCGAAAGTATTAAATAACTTCTGAAAACAAACAGGTTCCTTTAGTGTCCTCATGCCATATTACCAAGTACCTATTAAAACTGTCTCAGAAACAACGTTCCATCCCTCCTTTGGCAGGCCCATATTAAATCGTGAAGAAACAGTTTCATTTACATCCGCTTCGTCTTCTTCATTAAAAGCAAGCGGCAACATGGGAAACATGAAGGTAATTGCCGCTGTCGCGTTTGTTCTTTTCGTCGTCATAATTGCTGTTGCGATAAGCGGTCCATTAGGCCTTTTTGTTAACGACCAATCCAGCGTTAACCCGATTCTTTCGCCCTCGCCGACCGCCTCTCCCACGCCCACACCGCTTGAGACTGAGCGTCAATGCTGGATAAGGGTTGACAACTGGTACAGTGACCAGATTGTAAGGTATGTCGCTGTAAACGTAGAGACAGGCGAGAGCTATGAGGCAAATTACGCAGTGGCAGCGTCAAATCCGGCGCCCAAGACTGGCCAGTTTGCATTATTCATACCCGGTTATGGAGCATACAAATTTACGGTTTATACTGCTCGCGGTTTCTCTGTTTGGTGGGATTCAGTTTACCTTAACGTTGATAACGCTAATAATCTTGCACGTTTGAATATTGCGGACAGCTTAAGAGAGAGCACTTTTGAAAATGTCCGGTGCAGCGGCGCAATGGGGGAAGAGAACACTATCCCCATGCAATAAGAGATATCATAATTCAATATAGCGCGAGCAACGGAAGCCATTCGCATGTAAAAGTCAACGCTGATTTGGAAATGCGAGTTTAGTCAAAAAAGTTTGACCAGTTTTAGTCAAGAATTCTTTACTGGAACCTTTATTTCCAACATACCCTTCGACAATATCTATGGAATTATGCAAAGTTTTCCCGCTACTGCTTATTCTGGTTCTAACTCTCTCAACCCCATTAACGGTTAAGCCTGCATGTTCAGCAGTGCCTAAGCCGTCTGTCCCAGAATTCACCCTAAGATATGTCAGCTACCCCTACCATATACCGCCAACCTATGAAATAGACCCCTACACGGGAAAGAACAAAGTTGCCAAAGAAGGGCAATATTCAAGCAATGAATCTATAGAGGTTACAGTTAAGAACCAGCCTTTTACCCCTTATTACGATGAAGACAGCAACTACATCAGCCTGTACTATAATGTTAAATTCAAAGGGCATTATGGTGATGAGTGGGCTGAATATCTCAAGCACTATACTGAGGGGTATTTCAACGCTTCACAGTCAGATTACACGGTTATTTCATTGAATTTAGGTAACTTAGGAATAAGGGAATCTGTAACTTTTAAACAGATAGATTTTCAGGTGGAGGCACTTATAGGATATGAAACTGTTAGTAGCTGGTTCTACCCTCCATACGGACATGGCTACAGCTATACGTTCACTGGAGAAACAAGCGGCTGGAGCAACACAAAAACAATTACTCTATCGCTGCTCGACGCCCTATTACCGTCCAACAATATTCCTACTGTGATTCCAATGCTCATAATTGCGTTGGTTATACTCTTTTCAGTTTTGATTGTTTCCGTTGTGGTACTTATCCGCTACCTAAAGGATGGCATAAAGTAGCTTGCAGATGCAAGAAAAGCCAGCAATTCATGGTGTACACGACTAGAAAAAAGCCACAGAACCCAGCAAACAAACATCCACCTGCATTCGCCCCTCTGCAACCTCTGATAGTATAAATAATGGGGCTATAGAAAAAAAGAGCAACAAATGCAGCGCTCTAACGCAGTTGGTCAATGATTTGTTTATACCGTTTATCAGTGAAATCCCGGTTAAATTCAAGAAAGCTCTCTAACATGTCTTTCTGTTCTTGCTCAGAAAAATACTCCATGCATGGATAGAAGAAGCGGTTGTCTTCTTTTTCAATGTGCTCAGGATATAGTTTAACAAGAGCAGTCATTAACTCAAAAATATTCTCCAAGGCTTCTTTTTTGCCAGAAACATAACTCTCCTTCGCACTCTCCAGAGCAGTTACCGTTCGCCTAGCAAACGCGTGCTCCAAGATAAGCTCGCGCATCATCTTACTATCCGCTTTAGACAAGTTCTTGTGCGATAGCTCGTTGAAGAGGATACCCTCTTCTTTGCCATGGTGAAACCTGTCAGCGTATGTGCGGAAAAAATCCACCGCGGTGGTGATAAGGGCTGGATTAACGGTCTTGTTTGCCTGCATCTGGTTGATTTCGCTTTTGATTTTGTCTACTGCTTGAAGTATCAGTTTATGCTCTCTAACCAGTACATCTACGGGCAATGACATAAGACCAACTCAAATCAACTATGAAGCAATCACTATTTTTACATTCTGCCAAAACCTCAAGAGACACAGCGCTCTCCAACTGCTTATGAAAACCTGCACAGCCAGAGAGCAACCTAACTCAACCAAGCACAAAACCTAAAAAACAAGCCGAAAGCAAGGAAATGACTTAAATTGCAGTCTAAAACTTAATTTATGAAAGCTAAATAAACCACACACTTTAACGGTAAAAGTCCATGCCAGAAAAAAGAGACTACTACGAGGTTTTGGGCGTACAAAAAAACGCAACCAAAGAACAAATCAAAGACTCCTACAGAAAACTCGCCATGCAATACCACCCAGACCGCAACAAAAACCCAGACGCGGAAGAAAAATTCAAAGAAATCAGCGAAGCATACGCAGTGCTAAGCGATGACCAGAAACGCCAGCAATACGACATGCTAGGACACGCAGGATTTGACCAACGCTACACCAGCGAAGACATCTTCCGAGGAGCAGACTTCGACTCCATATTCCGCGACATGGGCTTTGGCGACCTCTTCCGCACCCTCTTTGGCGGAGGATTTGGCGGATTCCAGCAGCAACGAAACAGAGGACAAGACATCGGCTACGACCTTGAAATAACCCTGGAAGAAGCTGCAATGGGCGCAGAAAAGGAAATAGAAATCCCAAGAACCGAAAAATGCGAAATCTGCCAAGGCACCGGCGCAGCGCCAGGCACCAACCCAAAAACTTGCCCCAAATGCAACGGCGCAGGACGAGTTGAAAACATCAGCAAAGGCGCTTTTGGCATGTACATGCGCATGGTTACCGCCTGCCCAACATGCAAGGGGAAAGGCAAAATTGTAGAAACACCTTGTAGCAACTGTCACGGCTCAGGTCTGGTTAAGAAACGCCGAAAAATCATGGTAACCATCCCACAGGGCATAGATGAAGGCATTCAGCTTAGACTTTCAGGTGAGGGAGAAGCAGCCCCAAACTATGGGCAGCCAGGCGACCTCTATGTTATTACCCATATCAAACCTCACCCGCAATTTATGCGTGACGGCGATGACCTCTGGCACGTAGCAGTAATCAGTTACCCGCAGGCGGCATTGGGCGCTGAGATTTCTGTGCCGACCCTTGATGGACCTGCAAAAGTAAAGATTCATCCTGGAACTCAAGCAGGTGAAGTGGTTCAGCTCAGGGGAAAGGGTATGCCGCGCTTCAGGGGTTATGGCAAGGGTGATTTGATAGTCCGCATAGGAATTTCAGTCCCGGAAAAATTAACATCTAAACAAAGAGAATTACTTGAGCAGTTAGCAAAAGAGTTCGACACTGAGGTCCAGCCTAAAAACCGTAAATTCCGCCTCTAACTAGCAGAGAAGTTAGCGTTAACATAAAATATTTAAGCCCAGTTCTGGATAACTGATAGAACATAAACTTCTGGGAAAGGAAGCTAAATGGCAATCAACTTAGACACAGCGTTAATAGGGCTAATAGTCTCCATAATCGTCAACATTGTCGTATTGTCGCCGGTGCTTTGGATTGCAGGACGACTCTTGGCAGGCAAACAGCACGCTAAATTTACTGATGCGCTTTGGATTGTAGTTCTTGGAACGGTCATCTCTACAATCTTTGGCTACTTCTTCCAAGGCGTAATCGCCACCATAATCCTAATTGTCATCTTGTTAGGGCTGGTGAAGCACTTCTTTGACTGCGGATGGCTAAAAGCGTTGGCAATAACCATAGTGGCTGGAATAATATACTTTGTAATCGCAGTTGTGCTGGTACTAATCGGATTGGGCATAGGCTTGCTGCCGACCATTTCTGGATTGGCACTAGCTTAAACCTCTCTTTTTTATTTCCCTGATTATTTTTTCGTATATATAGTTGTTGGCGACCCTCCTCCCCCTCCACAACATCAACCAGTGCTTAAGATTGCTTTTCAGCAACACAATCAGGTTTGGGTTACACTCTGGTTGTGCAAGTTGCCACAATCAGAACAAAGATATCCGCTTTCGTGATCCTTTAGGCTAAAAGAGTAAAAAAGGAAAAGGAAGGGGTTGGTTTGTTTTATTTTTGTCCTAGCTGTTTGCGCAGTTCGTTGTATGTTGCTTTGATGTCTTCGATTGAGCCTTCGTCTTCAATGGTTGATGTGTCGCCAAGTGGAGTGCCTGAGAGCACTGCTTTGAGAAGTCTGCGCATGATTTTGCCGCTTCGAGTCTTTGGCAGCTTGTTAACCATGACGATGGCATCAGGAGTGGCGATTGGTCCAATTGTGGTTCTGACATGCTTTATGAGTTCGACTCGTAACTCGTCGGATGGAGAGAAACCGCTTCTCAGGGTGACGAATGCTACTGGAACTTCGCCTTTCACTGCGTCTTCTTTGCCCATGACTGCTGCTTCAGAAACTGCTGGATGCGAAACCAATGCGCTTTCCAGTTCAACCGTGCCGATTCTGTGTCCTGCGACTTTGAGGACTTCGTCTGCTCTACCAAGGAGCCAGAAGTATCCGTCTTGGTCTCTGGTTGAATAGTCGCCTGAGACGTAGATTCCTGGCCACCTGCCAAAGTACGCTTGCTTGAACCTCTCAGGGTCTTTCCAGAGGGTTTGCAGCATTCCCGGCCAAGGTGACTTGATTACTAGGATGCCTTTGTTGCCTGCTGCTAGCGGTTGGCCTTTCTCATCAACGATGTCTACGTTAACTCCCGGCATTGGGAAGGTTGCGCTGCCTGGTTTTAGGGGTGTGAGTTCTATGCCTGATGCGGGTGAAATCATGAATCCGCCTGTTTCTGTCTGCCACCAAGTGTCGATTATGGCGAGTTTTTCTTTGCCGATTACGCGGTAGTACCATTTCCATGCTTCAGGGTTGATGGGTTCGCCGACTGAGCCTAAAATGCGCAGTGTGCTTAGGTCATGTTTGTTTGGCCATTCTTCACCGAACTTCATGAACATGCGGACTGCTGTTGGTGTGCCGTAGAGTATGGTTATTCCATGGCGTTCAATCATGTCCCACCAGCGGTCTTGCGCTGGATAGTCAGGTGTGCCTTCGAAGAGAAAAGCGGTGAGTCCCATGCTTAATGGTGCGTAAACGTTGTAGGTGTGACCGGTAATCCAGCCGATGTCTGCAACACACCAGTAAATATCCTCGTCTGTTGGGTTAAAAGCCCACTTCAAAGTCCAGTATGCCCAAACAAGGTATCCGCCTGTGCCGTGTTGGACGCCTTTTGGTTTGCCTGTGGTTCCTGAAGTGTAGAGGATGAAAAGTGGGTCGGTTGCACTGAGGCGCTCTGGCTGCACATAAGCGTTTGCTCCTGCACTTGCCAATGCATCGGTGTACCAGAC
>QYYE01000123.1 GCA_003589585.1 Candidatus Bathyarchaeota archaeon | reverse complement strand
AACCTTTTGAAGTTGGAGCTTGGGGAGAAAAGCAAGGGCGAATCTGACAGGGAAAGAGTTTTCGCGGTCGTGAACAATTCTCTTCGTCGGGCTCGGGAAATGTGTCAAAGCCGAGGACCGCTCATTTTTGTCAAGATCGACAAGGGCTACTATAACTCGCCCACCGATTAAACTAAAAACTCCTTCTTCTTATCTTTCGGTGGCTTTTTCAGCTGAGCAACCGTTTACAGGCAAGGAAAAGCGGTAGCTGCTAGCTTGATTGTTATTCGGTTAGTGTTTTGATGTAGTCCCAGATTTTATCGCTAACATAATGGAAAGTTTTGACTACAGGTCCTTTCTTGGTGTTTCTTGCCTCTTGCACATCGTATAGGCTCTCACCTAACGCTAAAGACTTCCCATGCTTCAAGTCCACTACAAGAACAACGTCGCCCTTGCTGAATTCTCCCTCAAAGCGTACAATGCCCGGCGACATAACGTCAGCTCCCTTGCAAACATAGGGAACCGCGCCCATATCCACCACAACTCTGGGTGCTTTGGAGGCAAAATCGTTGAAGAGCAGCGTTGGCAAAATCTTGTCGTCTGTTTTGTAGAAAAGCGGCTTACCATCTATGAGGTAAATTAAGCCAACGTCAGCCTCCACCACTTCAACTTTTGCCTTAGCGCCAAAAAGGGTTTCTAAGTCTAGTTTTAGTTTTGCTGAGGCTTGATTTAGGATTTGCTTAGCTTGCTTTGTTTTCAGGGGATATCGGCGTTGTTTTGTAGGCATGTTACTGTCACGTTACGCTATTTTGAGTCGGTTCCTCTCTTAAAGATTCTTCTCAGTAGCTGGGTTACGTTAACCTTCAAAAGCACAATGGTTACCAGAACAGTGAGAATTATAGAGCCGATTATTAGGACAGTGGAATCAAACATTGAGGATAATGCTTGGCCAGTTACAATTCCCATGTATGCACCAATGGTTGTTATCAAAAGTTTGCCTAGGAAATAAGCGGAGAAAAACTTTACTGGACTGTACTTCATCAAGCCAAGCGGAACAACGACTGGCTCGTCGGGAATCGGTGAAGCTGCCGCGATAAATAAGATGGGGAAAGCCCACCGCCGGATTTTTGCAGCTTTAGCATCCACGCTTTGCCGATATTTTTCTTTTAGATGTTTGCCGACAAAAAAGCTAACCATGTAATGCACGCATTTAGCCAAGGCTGAGCCCAAAGACACAACAAAACCCAGAGTAAACGGGTCAGAATTCACCAGCAGGGCAGCGTTTGAAGCGATAAAAAAGTTTGAGGGAGAAGCGAAGGGAATCATGTTTAACCCAAAGGAAAAGATAAAGACGCCGATAAGCTCGTAAATTGCCACTATCCCCTCCGCTTGTACATAATGCGTTTCATATTAAAGACGTTGAGTGCTTTATAAGTTGGGCGCTGCCGTTTTACGAGAATCAATATCGTGATGTAAAGATAGAGGTTTGCTATTTTTTCTTTGCCATTGGAACTGCCTGAGTTCAACCGCATCTACCACTGCTGTGCGAGCCCAGTTCTGTTACAGTTGCTTGTTCTGCTCTGTGAAGCAAAAAATGACATGATAGTAAATTTGGCTATCTCTCCAACAAACTTCTTAGATAGGTTTAAATGGGGAGAGTTCAAGTATAGAAGAGATAAAGATACATGAGGATTCCCGAATGAGCGAAATGACAACCGACATCCTTGAGCAAAACCTCGGCAAAATCGTGCTTGTGCGATTGAAAGGCGGCAAAAGCCTCAGAGGCAGACTCAAAGGTTTCGACCAACACTTAAACCTTGTCCTAGAAGAAACTGAAGACACCACAGTCGTTGAAAACCAGAAAAAACTAGGATTAATAATCGTCCGCGGAGACAACGTAGTCCTAATTTCTCCCCCGCCTAGGTGACCGCCGTGGGAAAAGGAACACCCTCAATGGGCAAGCGCACAGGAAAAACTGTGCATATAAGATGCAGGCGTTGCGGCAGACGTGCGTATCATGTGCGCAATAAGCGTTGTGCAGCCTGCGGTTACGGAGAAACCACTACTATCAGACGGTATACTTGGCGGACTAAGACTCTTCAAAGACAAAGAGTCGTCTAAACCGTCAAAATTTTCATCCTCTAATTTTAAAAATGCCAGTTCTTTACAGGTTTGGTGCTAACGGTTATAACCTTCACTGTAAAGTCCTCTTCCGTCAAGTGTTCCTAAGTGTTTTTTCGTATGGAGCATACTTTTTTGGATAATCATATATATCATAGTCATCCAATGATATTAGCTTCGGGCAAGGCAAACTTGGCATGGCTATGCAGAAAAAACGAAAAACCATAGTATTTGCAGTAGTCATCTTAGCTTTGGTTGTTATTTTTAGCCTGTTTGTTTACTTGAAACCATGGGGAGAAAACGCTAAAAAACTTGACTCAATTGACGTAGCTTACTCGCCGTTTGAGTCAATCGCGCTTTTTTGGGTTGCTCAAGAACAGGGCTTTTTCAGCCAGAACGGTCTCAACGTGACTTCTCATAAGTATGATACAGGAGCAGGCGCGTTAGATGGGATGGTGAATGGTGAAGCGGACATTGCTGTTGGAACAAACGAGTTCCCCCTAACTAGAAGGGCTTTAAATAATGTTGACGCTCGCACTTTTGCAAGCATTTCCAAAAGCGAGTTCATATATCTTATCGGTCGGAAAGACCGTGGAATCGATGTGGTTTCGGACTTGAAGGGAAAAACGGTTGGAACCACGTTTGGAACTATAGCGCATTTCTATTTAGGTCGGTTTCTTGCCTTGAACGGAATCGATATTCAGGATGTAGTCCTGGTTGACCTTAAAACCCCTGTTGAATGGGTGGATGCTGTTGTAAATGGAACCATCGATGCAGTTGCCACTGCTCAACCGTATGCCAATTTGGCAAAGGAGAGCCTAGGCGTTAACGCTGTTGCTTGGTCGGCACAGAGTAATCAGCCTCTGTTTACGCAGGTAATTGCCACCAGCAAGTGGATATCAGAGCATCCCGAGTTGGTCATCAGGTTCCTTGAGTCTTTAGCGCAAGCTGAAGAATATGCAATCAATAACCCTGCCCAAGCAAAAGCAATCGTCAAGCAACAGATGAACTTCACCGACGATTACACAGAGACCGTTTGGATGCAGAACCAGTTTAGGCTTTCGCTGGACCAAGCGCAAATTATTGCCATGGGAGATGAGGCGAGATGGTTGATAAACAATAATCTAACCAATGCAACCTCTGTTCCTAACTTCTTAGATTACATCTACACCGATGGACTTAAAGCAGTTAAGCCTCAATCAGTAACCATCATCAAGTAGGGCAACTAAACATGCGAATCAGAACCCAATTTAGAATTACCCTTGCAGTCTTCACTTTGATGCTTGTTATTATTGCAGCATCGATAATATTATCTTCTCAACAGGTTGGTAAAATGCGAGTACAGGAAAGCCTTGCCAACAACATCGTACAAGGCGCCAGCGACCTATCCTATCTTACAAATGACTATGTAATTTCCCCAGGAACCCAGCAACTAACTCAATGGCAAGCAAGGTATGCCTCATTTTCCCAAGACATTAGCAACCTAAGTGTAGATTCCATAAAGCAACAGAGACTTGCTGATGAGATAACATCACACCAACAGAGAATGAAAGAGGTATTTAACGACATAGTTTCAATCGTAGAAATTCAGAGCCAAAACCAAAGCGCCAATCCAAGCGAGACTTTATCGCTGATTCAGGTTTCATGGAGCCGCATGTCCATACAAAGCATAGAATTAATTACTGACGCCACAAGTTTAGCCCAACTACTGCGCAATCAAGTAGACCAACTGAACATGCTAAATTTCGCCTTAATTCTTGCCATTATTGGAACATTCAGTACATTCCTCGCCGTCATCTATGTTCAGACTTTTCGGCGCACTCTCAAATCTATATCTGACCTACAAATGGGCGCTGCCGTGATAGGCTCAGGAAATTTGGATTTTAAGTTTAAAGAAGGCAAAAAAGACGAGATTGGCGAAGTATCTAGAGCTTTCAACAAGATGACGGCAGATTTGAAGACTGTGACTGCTTCTAAAGCAGACTTAGAAAAGGAAATTGAAGAGCGCAAGATTGCTGAAGAAGCATTAGCGAAAAGTGAGCAACACTGGAGCACTACCCTATCGAGCATTGGCGATGCAGTTATCGCTACCGACGTTGCAGGAAACATAACGTTTATGAATAATATAGCTGAAAACTTGACAGGCTGGACCTTAAGCGAAGCTTCTCAAAAACCACTGCAGGAGGTGTTCCCCATAATTAACGAGGAAACCGGCAGAAAAGTTCAGAACCCAGTTGAGAAAGTGCTTGAGAAAGGTACCGTGGTTGGGTTAGCAAACCACTCAATACTTCTACGCAGGGATGGCTTAGAGGTTCCCATAGATGATAGTGGCTCACCGATAAAAGACCAACACGGTCAAGTGACAGGTGTAGTGCTCGTTTTTCATGACATTACCGAGCGCAAAAAGACAGAGCAGGAACTTAATCAATACCGCATGCACCTAGAGAAGCTGGTTGAAGAACGAACAAATCAACTTAAAGATTCCGAAAGATTAGCGGCCATAGGCGCCACTGCAGGCATGGTTGGACACGACATAAGAAATCCATTACAAGCTATTACTAGTGATGTTTACTTGGCTAAAATGGACTTAGCCTCATGCACTGATTGCGAAGAGAAAGAGAACGTGCAGGAGAGTTTGGAGGAGATAGAAAGGAACGTTGGCTACATTAACAAGATTGTAAGCGACCTTCAGGATTATGCCAAGCCACTCACACCTATCGCTAAGGAAACCAATTTGGAAAACGTCTGCCAAGAGGTACTGCTGAAAAGCGGCATGCCCAGAAACATCAAAGCCTCTTGTCAAGTGGATGACAACGCTAAAGTAATAATTGCTGATCCAGAATTGTTAAGGCGCATAATCAGCAACTTGGTAACAAATGCAATCCAAGCTATGCCAGACGGTGGAAAATTAACCATCTCTGCATACCAAGAGAGAAGCAATATCCTAGTTGAAGTTAAAGACACAGGCGTTGGCATTCCTGAAGAAGCCAGGGCTAAACTGTTCATGCCACTTTTTACCACAAAATCTAAGGGTCAAGGCTTCGGTTTAGCCGTCGTAAAACGGGTGACTGAAGCAATGAACGGCACCATCAGTTTTGAAAGTCAAGAAGGAAAAGGAACAACCTTCACCATTCGTTTGCCTCCCAAAAGCAAACTTGGCTTACACAACAAAAAACGGGTAAAAAGAAAGTAGCACCGGCGAAACTCCTCGCAAAAAATACTTGAACAGTTTACTAAGACACTTTCAGGACTAAAGAAACTAAGAGGGGGAGGTCGGTAATAACGTTTTCAGAAGCCATTAGCATATTGAAAATGGTGCTTTAACAGTAGGTCAAAAAATTGTTTGTTAATCCTTTTGTTCTATCATGTTGATTAGTGCCTTTCTTTTTTTTTAGAAGAATTCACGTGGATTTTTTCTGAGTCGCTATGCACATCCACAACCACAAGGAAGCGCTTTCAACATGGAGCCATGTACCGCGTGTGGAGAAAAACGCATATCCCACAAGTAAACAGGCGTAGAGAAAGAATGCAACCACAAAAAGCAACCAATTCCTCAAGTAGACTTGTGGCACACAAAAAAATGCCACACCCACACAAAGAGTCTTGGCAAATCAACTAAGGGTTTTCCAACTGGAACCAATCTGCTTGAGAAAATCGCCACAATACGCCTGCAACCTAACTATGACGCGGATATAAAACGCACTGCACAACAAAGCCCACTAGTAGATGATGAGCAAGGGGGGCTCTGCCTTCTTCCAACAATAGAAAAAACAAAACTCAAAAGTGTCAATAACAAAGGTACTTAAAAGATTAAGAAAATAGAATTGAAACCCAAACTTTTCCAGCTATTGATTGCTAAATTCTGGGCTTTGACGTATTCCGCAAA
>QYYE01000122.1 GCA_003589585.1 Candidatus Bathyarchaeota archaeon | reverse complement strand
AAATCGCTAAAATCATTATGAATCAATAAATAGAGTAGTTCCTTGCCCATGATGACCTGATACCACAGCAAAGTCGAGAAAACCGCGGGCAAGCCAAAAGCACTCAACTGACCAAGGATTTGTTTGGGGTTTTTTGGTCTATGGTAGAGGTATAGGAGCAGCAGCGGGATCAGCATGAAGACGGCGTATTGCTTGGTGAGAAGGGCAGCGGCAAAAAAGACGCCTGAAATGGCGGCAAGTCTAACAGAGCCTTTGTGTATAGCTCTGATGCCAAAATACAAATAGATTATGCTCAAAAGTAGGCATTGCACGTCTATGAGGAAGGCTCGTGTGAGGATGAGCTGCCAGGGAGCCAACGCGAAAAGTGCAGCTGCAAACAGTCCTGTTGATTCGCCGTACAGCTCCTTGCCCAGCTTATATACCGCGATGGTGCTGGCTAACCCAAACAACGTAATTAAAGCAACGCCGTTCTCTACGGTTGCACCGGAAACTAGAAAGAACAAAGCCAACGTGTAGAAGCCCAAGGGTGGTATGTTAAAGAGGTCGCCGTAACTTTCTATGTGCGGTTCGCCAAATCTGTCAAGGTATGGATAGCCCCATCTTAGCACGCCTTTGGTGGTGTTGAACTCCAACTGTGTATCCAATGTTTCATACGGACCCATTACAACCGAGACAAGGATAACACCAACAAGAACGGCTAAGAGAGGATAATAACGACCTAGCAGTCCTTTGATGTTATGCCTGCTTAACATACATTCTCATGGTCTTTGTTTTTCTAGAGCTTGACAGGCTCCAGAGCGAGCTTTACACCATTTGATTAGAGGAAGCGCTTGAAAAATAAAGCTTTTCATTCACCAAGGAAAACAAAACTTTACCCCCAAGAATGTTGCATTTCTAAGTAAACTCTAAAACACGACCAGTCTATCATTAGTTAAAAAGCATGTTTAAGCATTCAATGCTAAGGGCACTTTGAAGTTATTGCTTTGTATATCTGGAGTGTTCCATCCTTTTTCGCCTGTTTCTCCACCGCTTCCAGGTCCACGTGTGTGAATCTTGTAATCGCTTTAATGTCTCTCTTATCTTTGGCTGAGCGCTCAGGAGGAAAAGTGGCTTTTATCATTCTCAGTTTTGCAGCAATCAAACCTTCAGGTGACTGGAAAAAAGTATTTAACCCAAGGATTTTGCCAGCCCTTTTATCAAGAACTTCGCCTGTGAGTATGACATCTATACAGTATGGTGATGCTTTATCCTTGAAGGTAGCGATTTTAAAACCAGACTTGAGGGCTAAATCAATTTTGCGCTCATCAAAGACCACGCCAATCTCACGTAAAGCAACAGTAAGCTTAACTTTGACATCTGATTCATCAGTAACTGTTACAATAACGTCAATATCACTTGTTGTTCTTGGAACGCCATAAAAACTTATAGCCAAAGCCCCGGTGAAAGCATATTCAAGACCTGCCCTATCAAAGGCTTCAACAACCTTATTGATAAAAGCGTGATATGCCTCCAACAGACTTTTCTCCTTTAGCGGTTTAGTTTAGCCCACTCTAGCCTTTCCCGCAGCTTCTTCAAAAGCTCATCTTCGCTAATTCCGGGAAACTGCTGCCTAATCCCATCGGCACAAACACTAACGCAACCATCAGTCATGTCGATGGCAACTCTCACTTTTTCTTCAGGCCTTAAACGACCCAGACGCTCCCAGTCTTCTTCCATAAAGGCTACTCAGCCTGATACTGTTAAGTTAAGTTACCAAAAAGACTTTCGGCGAATTTTTAATTAGTAATTCTTAACCTGTGAACTTCCTCTGAAGAGGGAAGGTCCAGTCGCTCCTGTTGCTCCAGTGTCCCTTTATCGCCCTTTGGATCTTATGGTCCAGTTGCTCCAGCTGAGCATGTTGCCCCTGTTTCACCTGCCCTGCTCAGCTAAGCGCACTATAGGCTTTCCCAAAACATCCCGCAAGGAATCGGCGGTTTTAAACGGTGCTCTCACCAGAACCAACTGGGTTTTGCGCTCACCCTGAGAAGTAACCATTAAATCGCCATAACCAAAGATTCTTCCGCTGACAGACTGATAAACCGATAAATCACTAAAACCCACTGGTGCAACAAGAAATGAACGCAGGGTAATGATGCCGCGCTTAACTTCTAACCCGTCCTGCCGCAGGATATAGGTGTTTGACGCCCACAAAACTGCTAGCTGCACTGTGCCCACCAGCCAAACGAACATAAAGAAAATTAGGGTCCAGGCGAAAAGCGGTAACCCGACAAACGTGAAAAAGGCGATGTCGTAGACTAATTGCAGCCAGAAAACCAGAACTGCAATCACCAAAATGAAAACCGTTCGTAATGCAGCTTCGGGGGCAACCCAGGGTTTGCCAACCCAGACAACACTACCATGTACAACAGGCCTTTCAGAATAAGACAATAAGAAACACGACCATTCAATGCAATAGGTAAAAAGCATATTTAAGCATTCAAAGCTAAGGGCACTTTGAAGTTAAAGCTTCAAATACTTCAAGAGTTTTGTCTTTTTTTGCCTGCCTTTTGATTGTGTATTTGTTTACACTGGTGAAGGGCTAAAATTATTTCAACGTCTGCTTTGTCTTTGACTGCTCGCTCCGGGGACGGTCGCTTTAATCATTAAAAAATTTACATGACAGGCCTGCGTAGCAGTAAGCCTTCAATTGACCTGAGCAGTTGGTAGCCAAACAGTATGGCTGCAAAGTAGGTTGGCCACAAAATTATCGGCCAGTTGCCTGGCGTGTAGTTCCACAAGCCCGTGGAAACCGCGAAGAACTCCATCATGGCAAGAGAAATCATGCCGCCAAACGCTAGGAAGATTTGTTCTTTTGCTTCATGTTTGGCTTGCCATTTTCGCCGTGCAACCATCAAGACAGCCCATGCTGCAAGGAACGCGGAGAAAAGTATGTACCAGCTGGCGTTGAAATCAAATATTACATTCATGCCCAGCAACAATATCATGATGATATTAAAGTGTTCCCTAGTGCGCTACCTTTTTCCTCTTGCGTTTTGCCCTGCGAAGAGACCAGCATTTTGGGCAGTAAACAGGCTTATCCACCTGCGGCTGGAAAGGCACTTCACATTCAATTCCGCAATCGGTGCAGGTGGCGGTGTAGCCGTTTTCTTTATGGAATTTCTTGAACAGGTGGTAGTTTTTTAGGCGTGGCCAACCAGTCTTTGCGTATCTTAGCATTTCGGGGTTGTCTTTGAGCCAGCGCATCATGTGAAAGAAGCTTTTGCCCCGTTTTTCTTCGCGTTCAGCAAGAGGTTCATAGCCAAGGTTTCTTATCTCATCAAGATAGGCAATCTCCACAAGTCTTTGCGCTTCACCAGTCACTTTTATCCGGCAGACGCGGTCTTCACCGTAAACTTTCCGAAGCTCCTCGGCGGCGACGTCAAAGATGCAGCCTTGGCAAATGTGCACTGCCTCGTCTGCCTTTAGGTTGAATTTTGAAACCAGCTTGGAGACTACTCGGGAGGATTCTTGCAGGTACTCTTTTTCACGGAAGATGTCCTGGTAGAACCTGACGTCGATTAAGTCGTATTTGAATTCGCCTGTTTCTTCTCGGTAGGCGCCAACTATGACGCCGAAAAGCAAATCTCCGCTTCCAGCGTCGTCAACGATTAGAGTCAACTGTCTTCTTTCCTCTTCTCTTCTTTCCTGAGCATTACTTTGAACACTTATAAAAACAGTCCTACCAAAAAGAAACCAAAAACAGGTCGAGCTTTTAAAAAATCAGTTTTTTAGCCGTCGAAGCAATAACTTGAGACGCTCTTCATCAGCCAAATAATCCTCAAGAATCGCGTTCACTAAAACGTAAACTTTCAGCTCGTTAAGAACCGCCGTCTTACGCAGCTCCTGATGCAAATCCTTCCTAACCTCGACCACCACGCGCCTGCTCAAGCCTTTAGCCTCCACGCCTTGCTGTTTTATAACGGCTCAAATGATCCGTTCTGCTTTTTAGCGCGTAAACGTAGTCTGCCAGCAAAGGTTTCTCCCGCCCAAGCTCCAGAACAATCTCCAGCACCTGCGTTTTACCGTCAACGTGGTACTGTGCGCTTTGGACTCTAAAGTCGCCGTCAACGCCCTCGTTTGGCAACGTCACATGCACCTTGTCTCCTGCAAGAATTGGAGAAGCGCCAAAATCAACGACTGTACTTTGAACTGTTAAGCTTTCTGCTGGGTTTTTCAAGTTTGCCAAAAGCGCCTTGGCATGGGATTCGCATTCAAGGTCGCTACATAGTTCCTCGTTGACTTCAACAAGCTCTCGAAGACCATAACTGCTCTGGCTGCCTGCATCCTCTTTCACGCTGCTGTAGCGGCGCCCACCGAAAAATAAGCCGTCAACCCAGAAACTGCCCGAGCCCACCCCGTCAAACCAGCAGGTAACTTTTACCTTTTTTATTTGGCGCCAGTCAAAGCCGCTTTGCACTTGCCACTGGTCCGCATTTGTAGTGCCGACTGGGATTTGGGTTTGGAACCACTTTTCTGAGCCAACAGTGAACTGGTGTCCAGCCGACCTGTCCGAAGTGTCAAAGAGCGTTAAGTTCACGTTGCCGTTGAAGCTGGGTTCTCGGCTAAGCCACAGGTTAAGGGTTGGATAAAGCTCCGTGTCAACCTCTTTGCCGCTGTTTAAGGTGAATAGGCAGCTGGCGTAGTAGAGTGATTGCGCTGTTGTTTTGATGCTGTAAGACCCCTTTACCTGAAACGTATCATCTGCGCTTACGATTCCAGAAGTAGCCGTCCACTCCCCATCCGTTGCCGACAAACTCTCAGTCCAAGAGTCCTTGCTTGATGGAACGCTCTTGTCTGCCACCCCATAAACCAAGATTTTGTTGCGCACTCTATGAATGTCTTTTGAGTATTGGCTGCCCTCGATTCTTTCGCTGAGGCTGACAGTGCTTGTTTTACTGCCTTTGGGGAAAAACTCAAACTTGCCATCTGACGCCACACGAAAATCAAAGCCTATAACGCCTGATTTATCCGAGCTTTCAGCGATTTGCCGCAGGATGTCAATGACTGGAGTGTCAGCGTACTCTAGCCGCATGTAAGTGGTATCGGTATCTTCAACCAACTCGGTGCTGCTGCGTTCATGGCTCAATCCCACGTAGTAGTCAAGCAGGTCCACGACGATTTCTTCGCCCTTCTTGTTCTCGTAGGTTTTGGTGACGACTCGGCGGAACAAGCGTTCACCCCAGCATCTTCCGCTAACCCGCAAGTAACTCTCTAGGGGCGTTGACTCGTATTTGACGCTCTCCACCCTGCACGTTAAAAGTAAGGGGCAGTTGGCACCTCTGCCCACGCTTAAGTTGCCATCCAAACCCACGGTGATTGGGTATGCGCCGTTTGGGCTGTACTTGCCGTTCCAGTTCTGCAGCAAAACCTCAAAGCTGCTAACCTCCTTGGTGCATCCTAAATGCGCGCTCAGCTGGATGATGTCTCCCTGCGGCGGAGCCACGCTGCCAAAAGCAATTGCCACATTGGGCGCTTCAACACTCAAGGCTTATTCGACTCCACGCCTGTATAGTTCGTCGTCGCCTGCGCGCCTGATGCTTCGCGTGTAAGTTGGGGTTTCGGCGGCGGTGTGGTTAAAGTTCTGCACGCTCTGTGTTGCCGAGTTCATGCTGTTGGCGAAGCTGTACATGGCGGCGGCTGCGGCGACAATCACGGCGATACCAACACCGGTTAGTGCCAAAAACGTGGCGAAGCTGATGTTTAGGCTGTTTTGCACCATGGTGGCAAAGGCAGTGGCGGCGGCATACACTTTCTGGGCAACGGCTAATCCTGCGCTTGTGCGCATGAACATGCCCATCACTGAGACCACCATCATGGCAGAAGTGAAAACCCTGGTTTGAGAGTCATCCAGCAAGCCGAACTGGTTTGCAACATACCCGATGGCTGTTCCAGCGGCGCCGATGCCAGCGATTGCAGCACCCAAACTCTTAACTCGAGCAGCCAAGAGTTCAGCGTCAGACTGAATCTTTGAAAACTCG
>QYYE01000121.1 GCA_003589585.1 Candidatus Bathyarchaeota archaeon | reverse complement strand
TCCAGCATACTGTTGAAGTTTTCGCTAAGACTCGACAACTCGTCGTTACCTTTAATTGCGGCTCGTTTGGAGTTATCGCCAGTTTTCCAGATTTTAGTTACGGTATCATTGAGTGCGCTTAAACGGGAAACCACTAGTCTATCTAACAAAACAGCAATAACCAAGAATGTTGTTATGCCAATGGCAATAAGCGATAGGGCAGTACTGGTCATGCTGCCTTTACCTTGAGCAAACTCCGACCTGTAATCATCCACCCTTGCTATGAGAGCAGGATTGCCATTGACATCTTGAATTAAAACGTAGCCAGCTATAGTTGTCTCGTTAATCGCTTGGGTAAAAATCGGCTTATCCATTGAAAGATTTTTTGCAGCAAACTCAACATCTGCACTAACCTGAGAATCACCCAGAACAGTTATTGAGAGGGGTAACCCATTTGCTTCAGAAAGAAGCGCTATTTCCGAATCATCAAAGTACCGCCCAATAATCATGGTTCCGCGGGCCGGTCCTTCATGCAAACTAGTTAGAATGGGATGGGATGCTACAAGCATTGGAACCCCATTTAACAGAATGATACCTTGATTAGAATGCGTTATGTTGCCAGCGAAAAGACTGTTGCTGGCTAAAATCTGCTCTATTAATCGTTCTTCAGGAGCCGTCGAAGTCTTGCTTGATAAATCATGCATTTTACCGAAAACGAGCTGGTCTGACTTATCAAAGAAGAGTATCATATTCAAATTTATGTCACAAAAGGCTTGATCCACCAGATTGGATAGAATATAATCGGCATTATTATTTTCAATGAATAGGTATGTGTCATCCCAAGCTGACCAATCTTTCACTGTATTATTCATGGTAAAAAGCTGAATGTTTAGGTTCTTGAGGAACCTCAAAGCGTTTGATGAGGCAGTCTTATTCTCGGACGCAGCAATACTGCTGAACAACAAGTTATTTGCGACAACAAACAGGGAGGCCATTAAGCTAACGGTGATTAAACCAAGAATGAGCATCAGCTTGTAGCGGATTTTCATCACAACAAAGGGCACAACTTTCGTTTAAAATATCTTCTGAAGCTACAATAAAGATTAGCAATAACTGCATCGATTATAAAATTGACTTCGGCCAAAAGAATACTTACACAACAAACCCTGCCTTAAACGTTTTAACCATGGTGAAACAACGTTTTTCCATAAACGACAAATCTTATATGCCACAGTGCAATGCATACATGCATCGTGCAAGAAGCAATTTTTGCACCCTAAACAGTTAGAAGGAGTTGAAAGTAGAAGTGTCCGAGAAAGAAATGCACAAGGCAACTTGCTCTGAATGCGGTTCGGAATGTGAAGTTCCATTCAAACCAGACCCAAACAGGCCAGTTTACTGCCGCGAATGCTGGTCCAAGAAACGACCTGCAAGACCAAGACGATATTAAGCTAACAGCTCAAACAATTGAATCCAAAATTATTCTATTTTTATTTTTTTTTATCCTCCATTACACTTAGCCGTTAACAACAATCCAATAACAAATACAGTGTATTAGAGGTTCACGCAAACAAAAACTAAATATCATTGAATGTCAATCATTGGGGAAAGGCAAGGGCCGGTAGTTCAGTTGGTATGAACGCTTGACTTGCACTCAAGAGGTCGGGGGTTCAAATCCCCCCCGGTCCACTTCACCGTTTAGTTTTAACCGTTTTTTCACACTCAAGTGGTCTTGTAATGTTGAAATTTTTGATTCTTTTCCAGTCCGTAACATCCTGGGTTATTATCGCACCCAAGCCTTTCCCAAAGTATGCATTCATCTCTGAATTGAATTATAGCTGACCCGTATTCAATATGATGTGCTGCTTATTCAAGGAAATAGCCAGCCAGCTTTGCTCAACCTGTAGACTGCATCTGCTTGTGGCAAGTTGCACAGCCAGCGCAAAGCCCACGCTGCAACCTGCCGCCAAAAAGCAATCATCAGCGCAAACTGCTGGTTTTTGTTGTGGACGGCGGGGGGTCACCAACGAATACTGAAAAAACAGCCAAACAACCATATGAAACCAAACCCAGCACCAATGACTCATCCAAAACAACCGACAAACAGAAAGCAACCCATCCGCTAACAAAAAAAGGCATATTACGCAAAACTTTATAACACCGCCAAACGTTCTGGTTCCTAAAAGGTTGAAAACAAATGAAATTCGGCACATACATGTTTGAAGCAAAAAAAGTCCCCGGCTTTGACTTTGACCTTTTCCGAGTAAAACCAGAAGTCGGCAGAAGACTACCACCACACCCAGAAATGCACAGCAACGTCGCAATCTTCGGAGACAACGTAACCGCACGTCTCCACCCAGACTGGATCTCACAATCACCACTAGGTCCTGCATGGAGAACAAACGACAACTTCAACGTCCGCTGGGATATCCTCTGCGCAACCCAGCCAGAACACCGTGCAGAACAACTAGATTACATGGAAGACGTGGCAAAGAAAAGTCCAGGAGTATGGCTAAACAGTATCCACTTCGCAGAACACGGACACTGCACATGCCCACGATGCAAAGAACTACACGCCAAAAGCGGCCTAAGCTGGTATGAATGGCGCAGAAAAGAAATCACAGACTACATGGCACTAACAAGCGAACGCGTACGCGACCGTGCAAAAAGCAAATTCGTAATCGGCGTCCTCCCAGACCCAGTCACCAACTACGAACGCTTCGGCGTAGACTTTGACGACCTAGCACCACTCACAGACGAATTCCTCGTCGTCATGTTCAGCAAAAACTATGCAACCCCATGGTACTGGGAAATGCTCGTACGAGCCTTCAAAAAAATCTTCAAAGACGTCAAACTGAACTGCGCCCTATACGTTATCGGTCCCGGCGACGACCCACGCGAAACCCCGACTCCAAGCGAACTCCTCACAGTATCAGTCCGCATGGCAAGAGCAGGCGCAGACGGCATCCTATACCTAACAGACAAAGCATACCAAATGGTAGAATTCCAAAAAGCAGCAATCGCACAGAAAGAAACTCGCGAACGCCTAAAAAGCTATGGCGGCAAAGCAGGGCAAGAAGTTCTTGACTTAGTCACAAGCTGGGAAAAGATCGTAGAATAAGCCGTTAAACAAAAACACAACTGCAGGCAGTACAACCCAATGAGTGGTAAAAAAACCACTAGGCTGCCCTTTTTATTATTTTAAAGCAAGCTTTTAATGAATGTAAGCTAAATTTTCCGTCTGGTTCTCCCTTAACTCCTTCATTGACTCATAGTGGGCTTCCAAGAGAATTTTTAAAGCATCAATGTTGTTCTTAATATCTTCCAGTTCACCGCTTTTCTGCAATATACCCGACTTAACAAGCTGTTCATTGATGTTATCCACCGACACCTCAAGAACCTTAACCTTGAAAGCAAAAATCTGAAGAGTATAAAGCAAACTAAGCTGAGAAGACAACCGCTCGAGACGCTCCCGATCTAACGCTTTTCTAATGAAAGCTTTCACTTTTTGCTCTTGCGTTGCTTCAGGTGACTGCAAAATTTGCTCATAAGGCGCTGTTTGTTTTGAAGATGCCTCCTTTGACTCATCAACCACTTTCTGTATTCGCTTTGCAGTTTTATCTAACATCTCTAATACTTCATCCAACCCTGGTACCCCCAAATTAACGATAACTATGCTTTCAAGAGACTATATCATCAATTATATATAGCTTAATAACAGCAAAATGAACACATGCGCTGACGCAGAAATCAATTAAGAGCTGGTAACTTTGAAGATTGCCACCTTACTGTTCTTAAAGGCAAGGTCAAACATTGGGTCTTCACTAAAACGTGGTAGCGATTGGAAATCACGTATAGCGACATAAGATATGTTCCACTTTCTTATGGCCGCTTGATAGTCAAAATAGTTGAGCGGTAAGTCTGTCTTTTTGGTAAGGTAACTTTGAGTGTTATTTTCCATAAGGCTATTTAAGTAATCAACCTGCTGAACCTCAAAATCCGTCTCGAACTGGCAGAGCCCCACAAAGAAGCTTACCTTAACCCTTGACTTCCCCTGAAGGTTATAGATTAATTCATAAAAGTCAGCGTTTTCTTGCATCGTAACATTGGTACCAAGTTTCGCTTCAGGGAAGATCAGTTGATTAAGCTCATGATACGTGTTATCCACTATGCCAATGCTGTTAGCAAACTCCATTGGGAAACCTCTTGACTGGAAAGGCACGCGTAACCAATCAAACTGGACAACTCCAGATTTATCCTCAAGCAAGAAGGAAATTTCCGCAAAATTAGTGCCCCTGTAAATGGTAATCTCCTCCGTAACCCTCAAAAGGGCGTTTTCTCGTGTCACTAAAAAGGATGCGTTATCTAAGTTGCTTTTAGCCTGGGTTTCAGGGCTCGCGAAACTCGACAGGATAAGTTGATGTGTCACCCCGCTGTTTCTATACAACATGCTAATCTGGTTGTTTAGCGAAAAAACCGGTGGACGAACATATGAATTATTCAAAACAGCCAAAATCTCGTAAATGTTACCGCTTGAGTAAACTCCAACTTGCTTAACCTCAATTAGACCATTATCTATCAGGTAATCTGCCTTCAAAAGGTTAGAAGCCACCCTCGCAGGTTCAAACTCATGCTCCAAAATCAAATACTGTGGGTCAACAGCACTCAACGTCGGTCGCTTTCCGAACCCCGAGAGCCACCAGCCAAATTCTGCGTCCGCAACAAGGACAGCACCAACAGGAGTATTATTGTTTATCCATTGTATGGCTTCATATTGCGCTGAATCCATAACTTGGAAAAAGTCAGCATGCCCTCTAACCTTGTCTGGAAGCACAAAAAGAGGAACAAAAAATAAAGAAATCAACAGGCCAGCAAGCAAGACGTAGGTTGAGGCTCTCTTTGGAAAGTGAATATTCGATAATTCTCTAAGCTTTTCTTTTCTGGAACTTTTCAGTCGTGAGGATATCCATGTAAAAGCTTTTGGAACGTTTACTACTACTAAGCCAGTGCAGATAATCATGGGTAGAAAGAAGAAATAGACAAACCGCTCATAATCCAAGTAGACCCCAAACAGGTAACTTTGGGTCATTACGGCTGGAACAATAATCCATGCTGCACAGAGAACCGCTGGAACCGTAAAGAATCTGCCCTTATGGCTCTTAGATACAAAAAAGAACATGAAAAATGGAATCAAGCTCAAGAAAACAGTCTCCAGAGGAATTAGTCTTGTTTCTAAAACCGCTTGCTTCATAACCGAAACAGTGCCTGTGATTGAACTCTGAGGACCAAAATAAACGGGGAGAATGTTAGCCAGATAAGGCAAAACTAGGAATACTCCAAAGAATATTGGCATTAACCAGTTTAACACTTGTTTCCTTGGCTGATTAAGCTTATTAGAAAAAAACAGGCTTGCTAGCAGCGCCAGCAGCGTTATTCCGATGAAAACAAATGCGCTAAACACATGGGTCAAAAAAATGGCGCTGATGAGAACTGAGGATGTGATGAAATAGGCTGTTTGAGAATATTTCGATGGCTCAAGATACAAGAAAAAAACAATGGGAATCAACACCAAAGTAACAATATTGGGGTATCCTGACCAAGCCAGCATCACAATATCGCCTGCAGAAAAAACAACCAGAAATGCAACTGCAAAACCAGCCAGTTCACCCCAAACTCTCCTCACAAGCAAGAAAGCGGACAAAACAGTGAACGTCGAAAAAAAGGATGCGGCGATGGCGTGTGATAGATAGTCAGGTGCACCGGTCATGCTAATTATGAACGCTGTGAAAATATGGTAACCCGGATTTGTCACTGAAAGGCCTCCGCCCATATGGTAATTGTTCCAGAAAAAGTCGGTTTTGCCCGAAGTGATAGATGTTATTAGGCTCTGGTGTAATCCAATGTCTGCTCCAGGCGGGAAACTGTTTACAACCATAAGCGAGAAACGATAAACAAATGCTGCTACAACAATAAATAGCAGCAAGAGATACTTGTTTATCTTCAGTGCCATTGGATTGCCTTCTTGGTTTACGGCTAATGTATGTTCTTCATTATGCTTAACGTTTACTCAAAACTTTTACCTTAAGTGATGAATTAAACCCAGACCTGACCAACCTGAAATCATGTCAGGCCATCATTTGGAAAACTTAATATCACCTCTCTCCATACATAACATTAGGGCGGA
>QYYE01000120.1 GCA_003589585.1 Candidatus Bathyarchaeota archaeon | reverse complement strand
ACTGCTGCTGTAAGCTCAGTTGAGAACCTCTTTACATTATGGTCAAAGGAAGAGCGGAAGTACTACGGTTTTAGCACCGATACTGGTCAATATCTATGGAAGACAGAGGAACCCGAAGCTTATCTTCAAATCTATGTTTCCACTAGTAACGCAGTTGTTTATGGAAAGTTGCTCTCAACTGGAGCAAGCGGTATAACTTACGCTTACGATGCAAAAACGGGCAAACGCTTGTGGACTTATGAAGCTAACGATACATACTCTGAAATCTTGTGGGCTAACCAGTGGTGGTCAAGAATCAATTTCATAGCGGATGGAAAACTCTACATTGGACACGAAGAACACTCACCTATTGACCCTAGACCACGCGGTGGACCATACACTTGTATCGACATAGAAACTGGAGAAGCAGTATGGAGAGCTGATGGACTTTTCAGGCAAACCCATTGGGGCGGTCGCTCAATTATCGGAGACAGCATCATTGCTACTCAGGATACCTATGACCAGCGTGTATATGCTATTGGTAAAGGTCCTAGCGCTGTAACTGTTACCGCACCTGACACCGGTGTTGCACTTGGCTCAGCTATAATGATTAAAGGCACTGTCACAGACATATCTCCAGGCACAAAAGACTACAGAGTGGAAGCACGCTTTCCAAGCGGAGTTCCTGCTATTTCAGACGATAGCATGAGTGATTGGATGCTATATGTGTACAAGCAATTCCCAAGACCGACCGACGTAGCAGGCGTTGAGGTTATCCTGACAGTAGTTGACCCAAACAACAATATCTACGACATGGGCACAGTCACCAGTGACTCTAGCGGCATGTTCAAACTAATGTGGACACCGGAAGTTCCCGGCGAATACACTGTCGTTGCTACTTTCGCTGGTTCAAAATCTTACTGGCCATCCTATGCGCAAACTGCTTTTGGTATAACAGAGGCAGCACCAACCGCAGAACCCACCGAGCAACCAATTATATCTCAAGCCCCATTCGAATTGTACTTTGCTGGCTCAACAATTGCAATAATTGTGGCGATAGCTATTGCTGTAATCATACTTAGAAAACGACCATAGCTAGACCTACAATAAACATATCTTTCCCCTTTTTTCGTTAACCTGACTACTTCAAGCCTTAAGGAAAACGATGGTGATTTTAGCTGTTCCCTTCTTGTTATCAAGGTATGGTAAGTTTCTTAAGAAAGCAGAACATTGACTGTTAGGGAAGAGGGAGAAAGATTCGTTTGAAGATTTCATCGGTTTCTTGGATGGCTTTTGTGGGCTTGCTTTTGTTCTCGCTGGTTTCCCCGTTTTTGATCAACGGCGTCGCCGCTCAGGATGAAGCTAATTATTATGTCACCGTTAAACCCCTTATTCCCATTGATTCATTGCTCTATACAACGGTTGGTCAGAACTGGACGGTTTCTTTTGAGGCATTATGGAGTTACGGAGACAACTCTGGAAAGCCTATCAAGAATGCAACCGCTACCTTGGAAGTTTCAAATAGCAAGGGCAAACACGTTGACACTTTGTCGTTTAACACGACTGAGGGAGTTTTCGCTTTCAACTACACCTCCTTAACTGCTGATAAATTAACCCTAACGCCGACAAAATTGGTTACCGAAGAGGGGAAAGAATGGAATCCTGACCTGATGGAGACAGAAAACAGCCTGTACGGCTTATATTCTACACCCCTTGTTGTCTGGTATGATACCTTCCATGTAGACATAGCTAACGTTGATACAAGTGTTCAGGGTTATGCAGCTGTAACCGTAAATGTCACTTACTTTTTGCTTTCGGAAGAGGGCTTAAATTTGCCAGCGTGGGCAACGTATTCAAACCAAACGTTTCTGCCCAAAACCGTTCAAGACGCAACCGTAACCATAAACGGCGTAAAAGCCCAAGAATCCCAAGAACCAGGGGTCTATTTTGCCAACGTTCCAATCTGGCTGCCCACAACATACGTTCACGTTGCAGTCTCACAGGAAGGCTGGGTGACAACGCGCTCTGGCTTTAGCTTTGCACACCAAACCAACGAGCCAATATGGCTCTATGCTGTGGCGTTGGGCTCGTTGTTTTCTATTGGTGCATTACTGGTTGCTGGGTTTGTTTTTAGAAAAGCGGGCAATCCTTTGCTGTTTAAGCGTCAGAATTTCCCTTCTTTAGGAGCTATTCTGCTGGCAGCGGCTTCACTGGTGGGCTTTTACTGGGGATTAGTCGGCTTAGACTGCACCCTGCACGGGTTTGACTGGATTTTTCTGGCAATGTTGAGTTTGTTCTCTTTTGGCATTGGGCTTGTAGGCTGCTTTATGGCGGTAAGAAAGAACAATCAAGCCTTAGTGATTAGCGCCGTGCTGGTTGTTATGCTTTCAAACATGGTTGGGGTTCAATTTTCTCTTGGCATGTATCAGTTGGTATATCCTTGGCTTGTGCTAATCATCTCTTTTGTGCTTTCTTTAGTTAGCGGTGTATTAATCTCAAATGCCGACGAAAATTTCTCTTAAACGTGGGTTTGCCGTAAGAAATATGGGAAACCTCAACGCATGAATAGGTGGTGCTTGCGGTGAAAACTTTAGTTGTAGCCTTTATCTTGGCACTTTTACTTTCATCGACAGTAGACGCCTTGTTTGTCAACTCGGTAATGGCAAATCCCGCGGGCACATCGTTTCCTGCCCTTGCCATGCCTGTAGAATACATCAATTACACAATAACAAGCGTTAACGGCAGTCTTTGGGCCAAAATTGACGGAACTTACCCGATTTCCCTCTTAGATGCGCCCTGCGGCTTTAACGGTGAGTTGCCGATGGTTTACCCCATGCCTCCTCAAACAACCAACATCAAGGTTTGGCTGGATGACAAAGAGCTCAGTTGGATGAATTACACCGAAGTTTATCCTGATGTATTGCATCAAACAGCAATCGGCGACTGGTGGATGATTCACAGCGTTCTTAGCCCTGTTCCAGACTCTTTTGTGCTAAAAATTCATTATGAGCATCCGCTTCAAATGATGAATGGAAGCTACCTTTTCCTCTACGACCTGAACATCAGCCCATACCTGTCAGAAGAAAGCAGTAGTTCAACGGCTTACTTTACTTTTCGCATGGAGACAAACAGCACAAACCTGCAGGCTTACACTGCGAAACCTGAGAGCGGTTGGAATCTTGGCGAGTGGCAACCCATAAGCTACACAGCCGTCAAAGAAGACTCTGCCGAAGTCATTTCTGTTCAAATGCATTCCAGTTATTATGAGGAGTTGCCTGGTGATTTGGTGATTGTTTTTGGTGTTCAGCCTATTTCCGAGTTTCCATTATGGATTTTGCCCACACTTTTTGTGCTCGCATTGCTGGTCGCTTTGACCGTTGCAGTGGTTTTTGTGAGAAGAAAAGCCGTGTTTTCTCGTTGTCAATTGAGCAAATCGTCTAACCAAGATAATACTTTGGTCGTGATACACTCGGTATTTTATCTTGGATGATTGCGGTGAAAAGCTGCTATTTTAGTTGCCCTTTTTTTGTAGCTGGGAACTTCAAATTCGAATAGTGGAGTTTTTTTCAGTTCTAATTCGCTCCAACTCATGCATGAACTATGTTGACTTTAAAGTTTTTCGCTTCATCTGTAGGATTTAGAATATGAATCTACGAATTTTTGTCCATTGGGCTTCAGTAAAAGCAGGGAATATACTCTCTAACCCTAAACTTAACCCCAAGCGCATCAGCAACAGCCTGCGCTTTATCCAAGTCCACTTCAGGCAACCTCACTGCAGAAACTTCAACTTCAAGCACCAACTTAGCTTTGCGGACAAAATCAAGCACAGCCTCATAGGCTTCTGGAAACGTTGGCTTGCAAATCTCCATGTACGTTTCTCTGTCACCAGCGTTTAGGCTGATGCTTACTTTATCCACGCCAGACGCCTTCAACTCCAAAGCCACATCCCTGCCTGGATTAAGCACGTAACCATGCCCATTGGTATTCACTCTGATCTGCAGCGGCCTGCCATAATGCCTGCGTATCCACCGAGAAACCCCCAGCAAAACATCAAGACGCTCGGTTGGTTCTCCAAACCCGCAGAAGACCACGCCGTCCCAGTTTCTCATGTGCAAGACCTCGCTTAGCTCAGTGGTGATTTGGCTGACGCTGGGTTCCTCTTGGAGTTTTAGGTTGAACCCGCCGACGCCGCGCCTGTAGCGTTTTAGGCAGAAAAAGCAGTTGTTTGTGCATTGGCTGGTTATGTTTAGGTATAGCGTGTTGTCTAGCCAGTAAACTGTCTTTGCAATGTCGCGTTGAGCCATAGCTTAATTTTTGTTAAGCATTGGAATTTAATGTTTAGGTAAACAACCAGGGAAACTACAGGCTTTCTAATGAAATGCTTCTCTTTATGTCAGCTTGTGGCAACATGCACAACCAGAGTGCAACCCAAACCCAACCCAGACACCAAAAAGCAGTCTTCTGCATTAAGCACTGATTGTTGTTGTGGAGGGGTTACCAGCAACTACTACAGAAAAAACTGCTAGCAAACCATTAATTTGCATTTTCTAAAGCTTTGTATAACCCTTCAACCGTTAAACAATATGAAAAGGAAGGCTAACTTTAGACAACAAAGCGAAAACCCGCTAAGGACATACAAGCTATGACAAACACACCTGCCAGAATTATCAGTTCTTGGGTGAGTAAAGCTGAAATATGCCCGCCCCCCGATTTAACCATGAGATAGGGGGATTATTTGGATCAAGCTAGGCCTATTCCTGTTTCTTTCAAAAAATGGGTCGTAATTTCAGCCTTCATAGGCTATATTGCGCTTGTAATATACCTCTTCTTCTTCGTAGGCTTCTTTGACTTAGTTGCAACCCTCGGGAAAGTAAACTTAGGCGTCTATGCACTAGCAATCGGAAGCGTCATAGCCTCCATCTTCTTCCACGCCCTCGTCTGGTTCCAACTACTCAACTACTTAAACATCAAACTAGGCTTCCGAAGAACATTCACCCTGTACTGGGTCGGCATATTCGTCGACAACCTCATCCCAGGCGGATGGTCAGGAGACCTCTTTAAAGCATACTTGCTCGGCAGAGAACCAAACATCGAAGGAGGAACCGCCGTAGCATCAGTCGTCGCAAAAAACATGTACGAAGCCATCTTCAACCTAGGCAACATGGTCTTAGGTCTAATTTTGCTTCTGCTAAACTACACTTTTGAAGGAAGCATCCTCATTGGAGTCGGAGGGATAATGTTCCTTCTGACATTGCCCTTAGTTATCCTGATTATAATTAGCTTCAAGCCCAAAGGAGCAAAACGAGCAGTACACGGGTTCATGCAGTTCCTTTCAAAAATAAGCCGAAACAAATGGAGACTGCGAAGATTTGAAAGACAAATAGACCACTTACTAGACGATTACCATGAAGGCATGAACATTCTAATAAAAAAACCCAAGGTCTTCCTGCAACCCCTGCTCTTTTCCTTTATTGCTTGGGGGTTTGAAGTCTTCACGCTGTTTCTGGTTTTCGCGGCTTTAGGTTCGTTGGTTTCCCCAGACAAAGTAATAATCGTGCGCTCTATCGCCGGCAACATTGAAGCTCAAGGATACGCTTTTGCTGGATACGCCCAAATAGTAACAACCTCCCTTTACTCCATCTTGGGCATTATACCTGCTTTAGCTGCATCCGTAGCGCTGTTGGGCGGAGTAGTGTTCTTCTGGCTAAGAACCATAGTTTCGTATGTAGCTTTCCACTGTGTGGTGTTCTCAAACTGCGCCAGTTTAGTCTGCAAGGAAGTTCGCGCCGACCCAAATGACAACTGCAAAACTAACCAGAACACAAATGGATGATTTTTTTGCAAAAGCTTTTAGGAGCGCAATTAATACGTATCTCCTAATGATTGACCATGCGGGTTTTGTTAGTCAAGAAACTTTGACTTGTCTTGGTCAAGAATTCTTGACGAGAAACCTTTTATCAGCAACGCAACCAAGCCTAATTTGGTGCAGATGTTGAAGACACTACTGACTACTCTTCTGGTAATGACAGTTGCCCTATCCGTCGTGTTGGTTGATTTTGAAACAGCAAAAGCGAACCCCATCTTCAGCGATAACTTTAACGATGGCATGGCTGATGGCTGGACACAACAGGCTGGCTCTTGGAAAGTCATAAATGGGGAGTACTATGTTTCAGTCGGCATAGTGGAGAATGGAATCTCA
>QYYE01000012.1 GCA_003589585.1 Candidatus Bathyarchaeota archaeon | reverse complement strand
ACAAGAAAAGGGTAATTTGTCTAAAAAGGGACTGGTTAAAGCAGCAATTTTAATGCTATTTCACATGTATTCACAGTTTTGTGAAGGTGTAAAAGAGCGATCAAATATAGAAAAATTCGTTTGTAAGTATTAAGCGGGATGTTGGTGCAAGAGCCAAGGTTGAAAGGAGTTTTAAGCGGTGTTTACCATGGAAAACTAGCTGACAGCGGCACCCCTTCATTTCCTCTCGAGATATTAGGGCAGGAAAGAAACTTTGGGAGGCTGAAAAAATTTTTGAAGAGAAACAATCTAATTTCTTTGATAGTAAGTATTAATATAGAAAAAACGCTTTTACCTATCAGAGTATATTTCCCATATATAAGTAATAGATTGTTTCCATCCACGTGTGTTTTTTTTCCAGTAGAAACTTTGGGGTGTGTCTGTGGCTTTTTTTGCCCTACTATTATCCTTTGTTGCCATGCTCTTTTAGGATTATTGTGCTTCAAAACCATTTTTTTGTACTGCATGCTTTATCTGTTCCACTCGAAATAACGGTGTTGCCTCTGTAAAGTTAGAGGGATGGCAAATGGGGAATCCGAGCATACTAGACGATGTATTCGAAAGTTTCGTTAACGGAGTAAGACTCTTTAAAGACAGAGAAGTTCTAAGACACGACTATCTTCCTGAAAAGCTCCCACACAGGGAAGACCAAATCCGACTTTTAGGCGAAACCGTTGCCCCAGTCCTCAGAGACGCTAGATGCTCCAACATTTTCATTTACGGAAAAACCGGAACAGGAAAAACAGCTGTTGCAAAATATGTTTTGAGCTATCTGGAAGCCAAAGCAAAGGAGTATGGTGCTTCAGTTAGGTTTTGCTATGTTAACTGCCGTATGACTGGTTCAGAGTACCGTGTGTTTGCAAATCTTAGCCAAAGTGTAGGCATGAGCATACCGTTCACTGGTTTGTCGGTTGGTGAGGTTTTTGACAGGTTCCGTGCGGGTTTAGATTCCTCAAGGATTATTTTCATAATAGTTTTGGATGAAGTTGATGCTTTGATTAAAGATCGCGGTGACAGCTTCATGTACGAGTTGACACGTATAAATGAGACTCTAAATAGGAGTAAGGTTTCGATAATTGGCATATCAAACGATTTACGGCTTAAAGAATTCTTAGACCCGCGAGTTTTCAGTTCTCTTAGTGAAGAAGAGTTGGTTTTTAGGCCTTATGATGCAGGAGAACTAAGGAATATTCTTTTTGAGCGCTCCAAACTTTCTTTTCAGGAAGGGGTTTTGTCTGAGGCTGCTTTGAGCATCTGTGCGGCTTTGGCAGCTGCGGAGCATGGGGATGCACGGCGAGCTTTGGATTTGCTGCGTGTGGCTGGGGAAGTTGCTGAGCGACAGAGTGCCAAATCAATTACTGAGGAGCATGTTAGGCAAGCGGAGAAGCATATTGAGCATAACCGTGTTGTTGAGGCTTTGAAGAATCTGACTTTGCAAACCAAACTGGTGCTTTTGAGTGTTTACCATTTGAGTAAATCAAGCGCTACCACAGGAGAAATCTATGACATTTACAATGAGTTATGTGGGGAGTTGGGTATGGGGCTTTTGACCCAGCGACGCCTGGGCACTTTGATTAATGAACTGGATGCCATGGGGCTTGTGAACGCAAAGGTCGTTAGTATGGGTAGGTATGGCAGGACCAAAAAAATAAGGCTGGAAATCTCGCGTTCACACATTAAGGATGTGTTTGGCAGCGATACTAGGTTTGGGCGGTTGATAGATTATACGCCAAAACTCTCGAAAGGTTCAGCAGGCAAATGCTAAAACAACCATGAATGTGCTCCTGCCTTTTTTCATGCTTAATTGAATGAGAGAATTGACAGCTCAAGCGTTTGCAGATTCACCACGGGCACCATGCCGGGAGTTGGCATTAAGCCGAGTTTTTGCATGTAATCCGTTTGGTCTTGCCATCCGCCAGAGTTAACCACTAACACTCCACGATAATTTAATTGACCGTTAACATGGGTGTGGCCAGCATGGAAGACATCTGGGACCTTCTCAATGACTAGGTAGTCTCGGTTTTCCGGCGAGAGCATGGTTTTCCCGCCGTACACAGGTGCTAAGTGGCGACCTTGCAGTAGCAGTTTCATACCTTTTTCTGGGTGCTCATGAGTTATGCCTGGAATAGTGTTGGCGATATCATCTAAGCTTCTGCCATGATACATTAGGATTTCAACGCCGTGCAGGCTGATTAGGCATGGGCTTCCCACAGAACGTATATTCTTTTTCTCCTCGAGAATTTTCAGGTAGTTTGATGTTATGGCTGGTTGCGGGAGGGCTTTTCTTGAGGTATCATGGTTTCCTGGTGAGATGATAATTTCTATGTAGTCTGGGATTTTTTCCAGGTATTTTGCTGCATAAGCGTATTGCTTACGCACATCTTTTATAGTAAGTTCTTTTTGCTGGTCAGGATAGATGCCGATACCGTCAACGATGTCTCCTGCAACTAAGAGATATTTTACTCTTCCCGCAATGTCCTTCATTTGCTGGTTGCCATATTTGCCCCTGAGCCACAAAATAAAGCGCCTGAAAGATTCTTTTCGGAATTTTGTGCTACCAATGTGGATGTCTGATGTGAGCACTGCATAGACTGGTTCTTGGGCTTTCTGCTGGATTTTTCTGCCAACTTCGGGAAAGATTATGTCTTCGGCTAGGAAAAGGTTGGTTCTTGTTTTAATCAGCGCAAGGCAGATGACTTGGTCTGGGAGCAGGGTTGCGGCTTTTTTATGCACTTCATCGGGCGCTTTTGACGGGATAAGGACAGTGGCGCTTCCTTGCAGGTCTTCAACTTGGAGGATTGTTTGCTTTTTTGACTCTCTTTTCTCGGTTAGCATGCAGATGATTTTTAGTTTGGTTTTAGGCGGCGATTTTAGGGCTTCAAGGATAGATGTTGCGGTTTTAACGTCGATTCTTTGCCTGAGAATGCGTTCGGTTCGTTTGAATCTGTCTTGGAAGTACTGGACATACTCTTCAAGGGTTCCGTTGGAGGTTAGTTTGCCGGTTGAGTCTTCTAGTATGTTGATTTTTGCCTCTATGTCCTTGGCGTAAGGGTAAAAGTATCCTTCATTTTCCATTATTGGCGGCTGTGGCAACGCTTGCTCTACCTGCTGCTGATGCTGTTGAGTCTGGGTTTGCTCGATGTGCTCTGCTTTTTGGACGATGGACTCAAGGAAGCTTCGGTCAATAAAGAATGGCTTGTCATCCAACTCCTGCAGTCTGTCCAGAACTGAATTCATTAACTCTAATGGGTCATTATCGTAAGCCGTATTTAGGAACTCGAAGGCTTCGCTGTTTAGCTGGTAACCTGCTGAGATGGTTGCGGCAACGGCCTTTCTGAGTTTCTCTCTATCGATCATAATGACCCATTGTTTCGGTTCGAGATGTTGCTTGTTTGCATATTTTGTTATAGGCTTTTTGTCTTTTAACCTATTTACTTCTTGTTGTTTTCCCTCTAGCTTTTGGTTGTAGAAAATCTTAATGGCATATCGCCTTTCTTGCTGTCATCAGCGTTATTTTTGCTGCGGTGAGGCAGTGGTAGAATATTCTTGTTTATATAATGGAAGCAATATTTAGATATCCAACTTCAAGTATAATCCATTTGAGGTATAGGTTATGGGTGACTTACGCAAAATTCAAAGCACACCAACAGGAACCTTCTTTGTTTGCCTGCCAAGAGCTTGGGCACAGCAAAACGGCCTAAAAAAAGGCACACTAGTAAGTTTAGATGTGACGGGTGATGGTAAGCTTCTTGTTGACCCAAAATACGATGCTGAGCAGCAACCGAAAGTTGCAACCTTGCCTGTTGGTCCTTTTGTTGGTCGCGAGATTATTGGTCGGTACCTTTTGGGATATGACTCTATTCGTATTGAAGCTAGGGACCGTATCGATTTTGACGTTAGGAACATTGTTAAGAAAACGGTTAGTTCTTTGATTGGTCTAGAGATTGTGGAGGAGAATTCTTTTCAGATTGTTGCTCAGTGCTTGGTTGAGCCGTCTGGGTTTGTGCCTGAAAAGATTTTGCGGCGTAATCATGCGATTGTGGCTGGGATGGTTCGGGATGTTGCCAGCTCGTTAGTTAATGGGGATTTGCAGTTAGCCAAAAGCGTTGTTGCCAGAGATGATGAGAGTAACCGCTTGTATTTCTTGCTGGTTAGAATTTTGCGCACAATTCTTCAGAATCCAAGATTAAGCGAAAAGCTCGGAATTACCCCGATTGAATGTTTAGATTACCGTTTAGCTGCAAGTCTAATTGAAGGCATGGGCGATGCCTGTGTGCAAATAGCAACCAAAACAATCGCGCTCAACGGAGTTAAATTGTCTGGTGAACCTGGAAAGTTGATGGTTGATTTGCAGGCTGCCTGTTATGAGGCTAATGAGCAAGCGTTGAAATCGTTTGTGAACAAAGACATCTCTTTGGCAGAGAATGTTAGGAACCAACGGGGAAAAATTGAAGCGATTTATTCGGATATTGAGCGGGTTGCAAAGGAGTCTTCGGTGGATTTGATGCCTCAGATTCTGGCAGCGGCAACCTTCCTTAGACAGATTTACGGTCTTAGCGTGGACATGGCAGACCTTGTAGCGTAGCATAAACTGTTGGCTTGTTTGTTTAGCTGTTGGCAGGGCTAGGTTTTGGTGCTCGCCATAGACCCCCTCCCCTTATAAAAAGCGGAATTTCAACATGCTAATCGCAATAAAAACCGCCATTACCAACCTACCCCCTAAGGAATTCCGGCTCTACCAACCCCTATAGGTTTCAACATAGAACCACTAATAGATGTCAAATATACAAGCTGTAGAGCTCTCTATAGGTTTTCTGCATACCTTGGATATTAGCCTCCAAATATACCCATGCAAAATGTAACCTCTCGTGAGCAGTAAAAGTGGCATGCCATTTAGGGCTGGACTATTGCTTTTCATTGCTTGTTAGTAAAGGGTTAAATTGGCTGGTTTGTATTCACATCAGGGAAATCTGTATGTCAACTGTTACCGATAAAGTGGCTAGTGCTCTTTACCTGTCTGGGTGCTTAAAGTTTGGCAGCTTCAAAATCAGATCCGGCGTCATTAGTCCCTACTACATTGACATGGCACGCCTGCTTGCTGCCCCCGAGCACCTATGCACCATTGCTGAAGTTGCTGCTGAAAAAGTAAAAAGCATAATGGCTGATAGCAAAATTGACAAGTTAGCCTCTATCGAGCTTAAGGGCGCTTTGATTGTGCCAAGCATCGCCTGCAGACTAAACCTGCCCTGCATCATCGTCAGAAAAGAGAATAAAGCCTATGGGGTTACAGGAAGAACCGCAGGAGCCGACGTAACCAAAGGCGACAATATATTGTTTTTTGATGACGTGGTGAGCGAAGGGCTGTCAAAAATTGAAGGCGTACAACCCCTGCAAGAACTCGGCGCCAACGTTAAGCATCTGCTGGTTGTGGTTAACCGAGAGCAAGGAGGCAAAGAAAACCTGGAAAAACTTGGCTACCACGTGCACGCCTTAGCCAAAATCTCTCAAATCGTCGATTCACTCTACCAAAAAAAGCACATTTTAAAGGAACAGGCTCAGCAAGTAATGAATTTTGTGAGAGCCTTTTAGTCTGGCTCAGTGTACCTCTTTATGATTTCCTTGACAGCCTTTTTAGAGTAACCCTTCTCAAATAGCGCTTTCTCTAGATGCTTTTGGTTATCGTCTTCCAACTTTTATCGCACAATTTTCTTTAGCGTTCAATATAAAGGTAACTTGGTTTTGAAAATAATTCAAATCAAATCAGCGCCTAAAATAGATAACTCTATATTTTTTGATTGCTGTTCACAAGAGTGCATACCAAAAGGAGCAATAATGTTGCAAGCCCAAAAGGAAATCGTCGAAGCTCTACTCAAACCAGAAGCTTACCCCGAGGATTCTGGTGAAATCGAGCTGATCCAAACCCACATATCCTTCGTCTTTCTGACCAAAAATTACGTTTACAAACTAAAGAAGGCTGTGAACTTTGGCTTTCTAGACTTTACCACTCTGGAGAAAAGACGGTTCTTTAGTGAAAAAGAGTTAGAGCTCAACAGACGGCTTTGCCCCGACATGTACCTTGAAGTCCTCCCAATCAACAAATCAAACATTATCAAAATCAAAGGCGAAGGCGAAACCGTTGAGTACGCCCTGAAAATGAAGCGCCTGCCCCAAGAAAAACTGATGATAAAACTCCTTAAGGAGAACAAGGTTGACAAAACGACAATCGATGAGATTGCCAAGATAATTGCCAAGTTCCATTCAGAGGCGCAAACAAGCCCTGAAATAAGCAAGTACGGCTCTTTAGAAACCATAAAAGGCAACTGGGACGAAAATTTTGCTCAAACCAAAAAATACATAAACCAAACAATAGCTGAAGAAGACTTCTTATTGATTCAAACCAAAATCAACCGCTTCATGCGGGAAAACAGCCCTCTCTTTGAGAGCAGGATAAAGGAAAACCGCGTTAGGGACTGCCATGGCGACATCCACTCAGGCAACATATTCATCGCTGACAAAATCTACATTTTCGACGCCATAGAATTTAACGACCGTTTCCGATACTCCGATGTAGCTTCCGACATAGCCTTCTTAGCCATGGATTTAGACTTCCAAAACAGAACCGACCTATCAGAGCACTTTGTCAACAAATACGTTGAGTACTCAGGCGACCAAGAACTGGCTGCTCTTTTGCCCTTCTATAAGTGCTACCGTGCCTATGTGCGTGGTAAAGTGATTAGTTTCAAACTTGACGATTCAAACGTTGGTGCCAAAGAAAAAGAGGCGGCGACTAAAGAAGCAAAAGCCTACTTTAAGCTAGCAGTCGACTATGCAAAAAACCTCTAACAGACCCTGCTAAAGCGGGAACTGGTTTGCTACCCAGTCAGGAACATCAACAGTGCCCATCACGACTGGTTTTTGGTGGCAATCGCTTCCTCCAGTCATAACCAACCCATGTTCTTTGGCGAACGCTACATAATGCGCTGTGGTTTCCGCATCATTTCTTTTGTGCCAACACTCAACACCATCAATATATGGCAGCATGGTTTCCTTGATAATTTGTGTTTGTTCAGACAGCACTTTAGTTAACGAAACAAGCGATGTTCCGTGGGGGTCGTTTGGATGCGCCAACACCAGTTTTCCCCCAGAATCCCTGATGAGCCGGGAAGCTTCCTCAAGGTAAAGCGGGTACTTTGGAACATCACACTTTACGAGGTATTTGTCAAAGGCTTCCTGCCGAGACTTAACAATACCCTTCTTCACAAGGTAATCGGCGATGTGTGGTCTGCCAAGCACGCCGTCAACAGACTCTTCGATTTGCCTAAAATCATCCGCAGTCAACGGGGGTATGCCCTCTTGCTTGAACTCCAAGTTGAGGTTGCTCAGAATCTTTGCAGCTCTCTCTTCACGGTATTTTGCCATCAACTCAAGCTTACTCTCTAACGCCTTATTATCGCTGTCGAATTGGTAGCCTAAGAAATCCAGCGAAACAGCTTTATTCTCACGGTATTGGGGGTGAGAGAAAGTCACGTTTAACTCTACACCAGTGACATATCGGATTTCAGCTTCTTTTGCCATTTGTTTGGCTTGGGTTTGGCAACCTATCGAGTCATGGTCTGTAATAGACATAAAGCCAATGTTTCTTTTTTTTGCTTCTTGGATAATTTCCTCTACGAAGAGTTTTCCGTCGGATGCTTTTGAGTGGATGTGCAAATCAGTTATCATACTGGGCGGTTACCTTTTTTCCATACCTACAACATACCAGCCGTCAGGGTTATCGCGGCAAGTATCAACCGTTAAATGCAGAATTTCGAGGCTCGGGTTGCGGTTCTTCAAATCTTCAGTGTCGACGGCTTCAAATTTTTTCTTGTTAGCAAGGTACGCTTCAACCGTTAAAGCGTTTGACTCGTACTTCTCCTTGGTTCGCCTTTCAATCCTTGCAACCGACACTTCCTGTGGACAACTCGTCTGCATAATCACAAAAACCATGCCGTTTTTAGCTGCAATCTCAGCAGCGCGCCTGCGTAATTCCTGAGTCACAAAAGTGGCATCCAAGATGACGCCGCCCTCGCCTTTGCTTGCAAGGTCATCTGCCCGGCGGAAAACCTCGTCATAAACAGACATACGCTTATTCATGTTTCCTGCAACTTTGGGGTCAAAAACATCCTCGTTCTTGAGCACTTCGAGGCGGATTAGGTCGCTTCGCAGAATTGGGTACCCTTTGATTTTTGAGACTTCCTCTGCGGTTTCAGTTTTCCATGTTCCAGGTAACCCGCATGTAATCAGTAGTGTTCTTGGACCGAGATTAGCTTGGACAAATTGGTCAAAAGGCTCTTTCAAGTCATACACCCTTCTACTGTTAGCTTTATTTGGCGTGTAATTAAACTTTTTCCAGCAAGAAAAAGTGTAAACGACAATAAACCGCCTACTATAAAGTTAGCCGCATAAAGCCCAAGGTTTTCCAATAGACAAGTAATAGCATAGCTCCGCTAAAATTCTTAAATAATCAAACGGTCTAAGGATAAGTGCATGCGGCTTAAACGGCGCATGGAGAATAAAGGAAAAATGAAAAGAGAAGTTAATCTCAGCTTTTTTCTGTCGATTCTTCTTATAGTAGGCGTCCTGGGTGCCTTCGACATTGCGGCTTTTTCTTCCAAAGGCGAGCCAAGTAATGAAGTTACTTTCTTGGCGACTGAATTATTAGGTCGACCAACAGACAGGGCAGTCACCGTGAACATGCTTGCAGAACAGGCCCTTGAAGTCTACTTCGAATATGGTACAGAACCCAGCGTCTATACAAACAAAACCACCGTTGCCCAATTTCCCGGCGGAGAACCCATCGAAGTAGTCCTAGATAACTTACAAAATAACACGCGCTATTACTACAGAATGGTTTACCGTTTAATAGGGGATGTTGACTGGACAGCACGAGACGAGCACTCCTTCCACACCCAAAGAACCCCAGACAGCACCTTTACATTTACCCTGATAAGCGACTCTCACCTAAACGGCGATATGGGTAATCCGAGCCTATACCAACAAACCCTTCTTAACGTGCGTAATGATTATCCTGACTTCCACATAGACTTGGGCGACACTTTCTGGATGGACAATGTTGACAGCATTGCTGGGGCTCGCCAGGCATACCTTGGGCAGCGCCCTTATCTGGGCATAATCAGCTATTCAACTCCAATATTTTTGGCTATTGGTAACCATGAGAACGAAGAAGCTTGGAATATAGACGACACCCCCAGCCTGCCTCTTTTAAGCGTAAATGCGCGCAAACTGTATTATCCCAACCCAATCCCCGACGGTTTCTACACTGGAAACAGTGACCCTTTGCCAGAAATTGAGGGCGACCACCTCCGCGAAGACTACTATGCTTGGCAATGGGGGAACGCTCTGTTTGTTGTTCTCGATCCCTATTGGTATACCACTATCAAGCCGTACAGCGGAGGCATGGGTGGAGAAAAAAATGATGAAGAACTGATCGGTGATAGGTGGGATTGGACACTCGGCGAGCAACAGTACAGGTGGTTTAAGCAAACATTGGAAAGCAGCAATGCCACCTTCAAGCTTGTTTTTGCACATCACCTGACAGGTGGTACACAGCCCTATGTACGCGGCGGCGCCCAAGCAGTACCATACTTTGAATGGGGAGGATACAACTGGAACGGTTCATGGGGTTTTGATGCCAAACGTCCTAGCTGGGAGACTCCGATTCACCAGTTAATGGTTGCAAACGGCGTTACTGTTTTCTTTCATGGTCACGACCATGAATATGCTAAGGAAGAACGTGACGGTATAGTCTACCAGTTATGTCCGCAGCCAGGTGACAGCAACTATGGATATGGCTTTAATCTCTACCGTGAAAGTGATCCATATACAGATGTTGTGTTGCCAAACTCAGGGCATCTTCGTGTTACTGTTTCACCTGCACAGATAACCGTTGATTACGTTCACGCTTATCTTTCAGGTGGTCTTAATGGACAAATTGCCTATAGCTACACTATCATGAGCGATTCACCAGCTCCAACGCCATCACCAAATCCCTCGCCAGTGCCATTAACTTCTCCATTGCCCTCAGCAACAGCAACACCAGTTGTTAATGAACTTTTTTTATGGGCGCTTCTGCTCACATTAGCCGTAGCAACGTTGACTCTATTAATTTACCAAAGATTTAGTCGTTAAGCACTTGCCGCTAAGAGTCAACACTTGGTTCTTAAGGTAAAACTAAATAGTCGGTCCCCACACTTTTCCTAAAAGGGAACACTAATGGAAGACTTCCAAGTTAAAGATAAGAGTTTAGCAGTTCAAGGACACTTACAAATTGAATGGGCATCAAAACATATGCCTGTCCTAAACCAAATCAAAAACCGCTTCAGTCAGGAAAAACCCTTCAAAGGCTTAACCTTAGCCGCCTGCCTGCACGTAACCAAAGAAACCGCCGTTTTAGTCGATGCGTTGATGGCAGGGGACGCCACGGTTGCATTGTGCGGTTCAAACCCTCTCTCAACCCAAGACGACGTAGCCGCCGCCTTGGCAGAGAAAGGCGCCCACGTTTTTGCATGGCGAGGGCAAAACACCGAAGACTACTACAAATGCATAGACAACGTGCTTGACTTCAAACCTAACATTACCCTGGACGATGGCGCTGACCTAGTCGGTACACTGCACAGTAAACGCCAAGCAGAAATCACTAACGTTAAAGGCGGAACCGAAGAAACTACCACAGGTGTCATCCGCCTAAGAGCCATGGAAAAAGACGGCAGCCTCAAATACCCCATCGTAGCCGTAAACGACGCCTACACAAAATACCTCTTTGACAACCGCTACGGAACAGGCCAAAGCACCATCGACGGCTTACTGAGAGCAACAAACACGCTTCTAGCAGGCAAAACCTTTGTAGCCGGCGGATACGGCTGGTGCAGCCGCGGCATAGCCATGCGCGCTCAAGGCTTAGGTGCCAACGTCATAGTTACAGAGGTCCAACCCATCCGAGCTTTGGAAGCAGTAATGAACGGCTTACGCGTCATGCCCATGGAACAGGCAGCACCCATCGGCGACATATTCATCACCGCCACAGGAGATATTAGCGTAATAAGAAAAGAGCACTTGGAAAAAATGAAGGACGGCGCTATAATCGCCAACAGTGGGCACTTTAACGTTGAAATTAACATTCCGGACCTTGAATCCCTCTCTGTAAGCAAGCGAACCATGAGACCTAACTTGGAAGAGTACACGCTAAAGGACGGTAGGAGAATTTACCTTTTAGCCGAGGGTAGACTGGTTAACTTAGCTGCGGCAGAAGGGCACCCCTCTGAAGTTATGGATATGTCGTTTGCTAACCAAGCGTTATGCTCAGAGTTCATAGCAACATCCGAAAGGCTTGAGCCAAAGGTCTACTGTGTTCCTAAAGAATTGGATATGAAAGTCGCTGAGCTAAAGCTTAAAACGATGGGCGTAACCATAGACGAGTTAACTGAAGAGCAAAAGAAGTACTTGTCAACCTGGGAAATGGGCACCACCTAGGCAAGGGCACACTTGAAAGCATGACAAACTTTAAATTGATTAAGAATATACATGGCTTATAAGTGGTGAACTAAATGGTTAGCAAAGATCAAGCAATAGGTGGAGCAATACTCCTTGTGTGTGTACTCGTTGCAGTCTTCTACATAGTAACCCTCTTCTATCCAGTTTTACTCGTTGACATCCTCGGAATTATAGGCCTATCAACCACAAACTTTGACGTTCAATTCTGGATAATCGCCATACCAGTCTTCGTAGCTTTCATAGCTATAATGTTCATAGGCGCATGGATCGGCTGGACGATGGCAACAACACCCCCTCCAAAACCAATCGAAGAAATAACAACAGAGATTGAAGAGAAAAAAGAAGAACCTAAAGTAGAAGAACCAGCAGCAGCGCCAGAAGCACCTGTCGAAGAAAAAACAACCAAGAAAAAGAAATAATCATCAACTAAATCTTTCCCTCTTCTCTTCTTCTTTTCGGTTTTTTTATTTTTTTGAGCAAAACGCTGTACTGAAAAATTACGTGTTCATTTTCTTAAGCATGCAATCAACAATATCTGTTCATTTTCTTAAGCATGCAATCAACAATATCCTTACAGACCATGCATTCATCGGGAAACTGGTCCCTATTTTGCCGGTCGCCCAGATAGCCCAGGTAATGGTGGCATTCAGGCGGTTTTTGTTTGCTCTCAAATTGTTTTTGACTTGGCAGAGCAGTTTTGATTGTTACCGGTTCCTCTTCTGGTCCAATCTTTGCTGTACTGCTTTCGGCTAGTTTTGTTAAGCAGAAGGGGCATGCATCATAGGGCTCAGAGGCGTCTTGCTGCAAGTTTACGGCTCTAAGCGGCGCGGTGAAAACTTTACTGCATGAAGAATTCGGACAGGTTTTTCCCTTTTTATTTGCCTCTATATTTGCTTCGCTCAATAGATGAACGACCCTACATCAAAGAAATAGGGTTAGAGGTTTATAGCGTTAAGTAATTTAAAATAAAGATTAAGACTCCTCTTCTATCTCGCACACCTGCGATGGAGACGCAAGTTTTCGTAAATCATCCGCGCCCTCAGCATAACCAGAAGCTACCAGCACATCGCCATCTTGAATCCTTGAATCAGCCCGGGGACGAATAACTCGTTCCCCTCGTTTTATGACAAAAACCCACATGCCTGTTTCTTCATGCACGCGTGCTTCCTTTAAGGTTTTGTTTACAAGCGGAGAATCCGAGGTAACACAGGCTTGAATAACCGTTTCCTCAGCCTCTTTTATGGTGAGTTTCAAAATTGGATGTGGCTCTATGCCTCGCAGAACAACTTCCGCCATCTCAGCCGCTGCGTCTGCGATTTTCTCAGCTGCAACGCCCAGTCTGATTAGCCCAAGAAAGCCAGACGCCTCTTCTTTTTTAAAGTCACTGGTTAGGGCAAGCAGTTCAAACTCGGTATGTAGATTATCCACATATTCCTCAAGGCGCTCGACCTCTTCAGCAAGCTCCTTACTGTTTAACATAAGAGCCGAATAAGCTAAATCAATCATTAACTCTGATGTATCCTTGAGCTCCACGAACTTCGATGTAATTTTCTCGAATCTTTCGCGTTTTTCAACATCAAGTTTTCCCAATTCGCCTTCCGCTAAGCCTTTAAACTCCTTGCTGCCTAATGGAGCGCCACGTGTGATTAGGATGTCGCCTTGGTAGACTCTTTCGTTATCCTTTGGGTCAAGTATCCAATCGCTGTTTCTGCGAATAGCAATAATGTCAACACCCATTCTTGCGGCTAAATCAAGCTCCTCTATCCTTTTCTTGACAATCACTGAGTCAGCTTTAACGGTCACTTTCATTAACCGCTCTTCAACCTTCTCAAAAATCTCTCCTACAATCGGGTGAACTCCAATCTTACGAGTAATGATGCCTGCAATGTCTGCGGCAGCATCTGAGATTTTATCAGCGCATGATGCTACTGTGGAAACGCCGATGAGGGACTCGGCATCCTTTACATCTCTTGCCGCCACCATAATTTCTATCTCTAATAAATAGGCAAGCGTATCAACACGGCTTTCAAGCGATAGTACATCTTCAGCAAGGTCTTTGTCGTTAAATAACGCTGAAGAATAGGCTAAGTCTATCATGAGTTCAGAAATATTTTTCATATCCAGCAAAAGCTCGCTGGCAGGGATAGGCTTGTACTCTATCTTTTCAAACTTAGGCATACTATTTGAGGAACTCCAACAACCAAATGTACTTTCTAGAATATTTCAATTATGCTCTATTTCGTTATAAAATTAATGTTAGGGCTATGAGTAAAGCTAGTGTTGTGATGCTGTCGGCAGCGGTGCTTTCAACTGGAATCACAAAGTTGTCGGGATCCAACCCTCTTTTGAAGGTCAATATGGAAATTCCATAAGACAAAACCACTATCATGGTAACGGCGATAACGTTAGCTATCAACAGTATTGCTATTAGCGTAGAGAAGCTTGTGAAAGAAAAAATGCCGTTTATAATCAAAGCCAAGACTGCAAGAATGGCAAACATCATAAGGGATGAAGCCCAAGCGCTGAAAATGTTTTTACTATGCTTCTTTATTGAGGCATAAGATGGAGTAAGTAAACCTAAGGCAAGTTTTGTGGTGGCGGTGGAACCGACAACCGAGCCTACGTCTCCTATCATGTCAATTAAGGCAGGATAAACGTTAATAATTTCTTGCCGAGGAAAACTCTCATGTATTCTCTCCAGGATTGTTCCAGTTACGTTAACCATGAAAGCTACAAACACCATTGTAACAATTGATTCCTTGAGCGTTCTAATGAAATCGGGTTCCTTACGGTTTTTTGGTATTAAATACAATACAAGAATTACGATAATTAAGCTGAGTATGGCGATTATCCATGGACCTGCAAAGCCAGAAAAATACAGGTATAACATGCCAATGTAGAGGAGTGTTATGAGTATGTCAGCAATCGTTGACATTACTGGGTATACGACGATATCTGGGTCTAGCCCTCTCTTGAATGAGATAAAGGCGACTTTTATTGTTATTAAAGTGATGAATAATCCTGTGCCCATGGTTGCAATTAAAACCGCTAAGATAGTTGGGAAATCAGCGATTGTTGTTCCCCAAAAAAACGGGCCGAAGAAGATAGAGAAAATTCCTATCAACGTGCTTGTTGCAACGGTTAAAACAATTAATGATTCGATTAGCTTGTAAAAGCTCTTTGTGTTTCCAAAGAATTTTGGGTGGATAGTACCAAGATGTAACGCGGTGCCCAAACGGCCACTAAGCAAGCCGTTTATTACTCCTTTTGCGCTGACCATAGCCGGATAGAGAGCTATTACCCACGGGGCTTTCTCAAAAATGCCAAATTGGGTAGCAAGCATAAAACCAGCAAACAATCCGCCAATGTCAAAGAAGAAGGCAAGCGATGTTTCTTTGAACATTCCAAGGAAGCTTTTAGTGAGGCCAGCGTGTGCCATTTTGTTGCCTCCTAACGGTTAGCTGTTCTGTAAAAGTGTATGCCTAGAGGTTCCAACGGGGCTGTGACTTTTCGGTTTACTTTAAAAGCTGAGTGGTTTTTTGAACTAAACGAGGCTAGTGCTACGAGGGCTTCTTTGCGTTCCGGGGTAGTGTGGACTCTTCTCATGGCTAGCACTCCAAGGTACTGTTTTGTTTGGCGGTCCACAGGCACCTTAGCGCTGTTGCGGGCTGCCAAAGCCTCTTAAACTTCACTGCTAAAGATTTTTGAAAGACAACATTATCTTAAATAGTTTCTGTATGTAGTAGATGCAGCCTATCTTTTGTTCCATCAAAAAGAGGCCAAATTGGAAAGGTTGCATCTCTCTAATCGTCTTTAAGCGGTACCTTTTGGTTGGTAAACGCACCATGGGTCTTCAGTTAAATAATCACTTTTCAACTCTGCAGGCTCATGAAGGTCTCCGCAATAATCTATAAAATCGCTTGAAAGACCATAAGCACGGGCACGGCAACCCCCACACAAAGACTTGTACTCGCAGACACCGCATTTTCCCTTCAACGCGTTTGGATTGCGCAACGCTTTGAAGAACTCTGAGTTAAACCAAATCTCATTGAAGCTTTTCTCCCGAATGTTCCCCAGTTTAATCGGCAAATATGGGCACGGAGTGACATCGCCATTAGGATAAATTCGGCAGTAATACAGTCCTGCGATGCAGCCGCGAATCCACTGTCTCATATCTAAGCCCATGTCCTTAGCGATGCGCATAAATTGCGGTGCACAGGATGGTCTGACGTTTAGTTTGTGTCTTGATGCTTTGGCAAACGTTGTTGTAATCATTTCCTCATACCTGGCAGGAGATATATCGGTTATTTTTGTGCCTCTGCCAGTTGGAACAAGGAAGAACAAGTGAAAGTTTTCTACCCCAAGCCCCTCAGCCAACGTCATGATGTCGTCGATTTGATTGTAGTTCTGCTGGGTTAAGGTTGTGTTGATTTGGACCAGTATGTTGTTGTTTCTGAGGGCTTTGATGGCTTGGACTGCTTTTTCCCAAGAGCCAGCCACTCCCCTGAACTCGTCATGTTGCTCTTGAAGGTTTGAGTCTAAACTTATCGAGACAGTTGCTATGCCAGCGTCTTTGAGCTTCTTTGCTACAGCTTCGTCGATGAGGCTTCCGTTGCTTCCCAGCCCCATCTTCAAACCTTTCCTTGCACCATACTCAATTAGCTCGTAAATATCCGAGCGTAACAGGGGTTCGCCACCGCTGAGAATCAACAGGGGATGACTTACCTGGGCGATTTGGTCTATGAGATTTTTTGCTTCAAGAGTGGTTAATTCGTTATCCAGTTTTTTGTCTGTGGCGTTAATGTAGCAGTGGGAGCACTTCATGTTGCACTCTCGCGTCACATTCCAAGACATAACAAGCGGAACAAATCTTTCAGGCGCTGATGCCTCGGGGGAATGTGCAAGCTTTAGGTAAAACTCGCATAGCCCATCGGTTGCCAAACGCTTTGGTTGCCAAAGGGTGAAGGGAAAGGGAAGAACTGTTTCCAGCATCGCTTTAGCATGGGCAAAACAGAAGTGAGTGCAAAAAAGCGCCGCCACCTCATCGTTTAAGCCTATTTTCTCGGCATACTTGTGGCTTCCATAGATGGGGCAGTTTAGAAACTGCATTTGCCCATCGAGCCTCTCTATGTTCATGTTGTAGTTTATGTAGTGGTCGCTTAACATGACGGTTTGTAGTTTTTCCCGGCGCATTCCAACTTTAAGCGTGACTTCAAGAGCTATGTTAACGGTTTCTTGACCAAACCCCTCTTTAACTCTGACCATTGCGTTCTGAAGCTTTGGTATGCCAATGGTTTTTGCAAGCTCAGAAGTGATAAGTAAGCCCTTGATGGTTTCGTATTCCTGAAATAGCCGCATCGCGACTATGTGGCTTGCCCACTCTTGGAACAGGTTCTCCATTGCGGGACCTACCGCTGGGTTCTTGCTTTTAAGCATGCCCTCGATGTTTTTGTGCTCTTGACTCAGTTGCCTAAAGAGGCTGATTTTCTCGTTTGTCTCTAGCTTCTTCTTGGCGACCACTTCCAGAGCATCAATGCTAAAAGCAAGGTTTCGGGTTAACTCTTTGCAATCACAGGCAAAATCCTCGTAAAGACTGGAAAGTTGCTCGGATATGTCCGGTGAGGCAACGTTAAGCTCCTCTAGAAGCATACGGGTTTCAGACTCCATCTTTGTAACCATAGCCATGTGATACAAAAGGGAGCCTGCCATGCCTGGCTCAGCCTTTCTGCCTGAAACCCCATAAAAAACCTCGGTGAAGAGGCGTTTTGCAGAGTCAAAGTTTTCTTGTTTGATGGCGGCTTGGGCTTGGTTTACTTTTTCTTGTCTTTCCTGTAAAAGCAGTGCCCATTTATGGCATTGGGTCTGGTCAAATTTTGTTACCGTAGCCACCAACCTTGACCTATGAAACTTGTGGGCGTATAGAAAAAGCTAGCGGTAAAATTGTCAGCAAGAAATTAACCGTGTGTTTAGATAAACTAATTAGAGCCCTCCATATAATTACCCGTTAAGGGTGGAATGTTTGAGTTACGATTGGATCTACGCTCTAGTCGGCTTTGTAGTGATGTTAGGCATACTAGTTGGTATAGGAATCAACCAGCCAAGAATGACAAGCATGAAGGGCTGGTGCTATGGTTACTTAGCCATCGCCCTGTTCTTTGACGGCTTAGTTGTTGTGGCACTGATTAACCAGTTTGCCCCGCTCACAGGTTTACTGTTGGGGCTTTCAGCCGGAGCAGCAACTGGCCTAGCAATTCATGTAAAGCATCATATTGAAGAGGAAAACCAAGGGCATCAGCACTCACACGCCTAAGTCACAGCTTGCTTTGCCTGCAAAAGCTCGTTAAATAGTAACATGTAGTCTCGCATGTGGCTGATTATCAAAAAGTTCTCCCTCACATGTTCCTTGCCGCTTGCACCCATCTGCCTTGCCATATCGGGATTCTTTAACAGGTAAAGCACCTTCTCCGCTGCCTGCTCCACCGTGTCCACAAGAAAGCCGTTTGTACCATCAATTATCTGCAGAGGAATTCCGCCGACCTTTCTTCCTATTACTGGAACGCATTTCCAGAGCGCTTCGGTCACTGTTAATCCGAATCCTTCTCGGGTTGACATTTGAAGCACAACTTGAGAGGCACGTTGGAAAGCGTTCACTTCAAGGTCTCTCACGCCTTTTAGGTCGGTTAATAAATGGATATTTGGGTCTTCACCTGCATGTCTAGCGGTTTTTTCTAGGTACAGCCAGCCCTCAGGGTCATCTGCAGCCATGCCTGCGATTAGCAGCAGCTGGGCTTCTGGAAACTGTTTTTTTACAAGATGGTAAACGTCAATTGCTCCCATCGGGTCTTTCCAGGGATCAAAACGTCCCACCTGTGTGATGATTGGCTTGTCAGGCTTTATCTCGTACTTATTTAGGACCTCGAAGATTTGGCTGTCGGTGAGCTCCTTGTTTTTGTCGCTGAGGGGATTAATTGATGGCGGTCGTATGGCGATGGGTTGCACTCTTAGGCTTGGAATCACATATTCTTTGGCTGAAAAAACCGCTGCGTCATAACGGCTAATGTATTGTTCCAGAAAACTCCAGACAGCTAGGTTTGGCGTGGATAAATCTACGTGGCAGCGCCAAATCCACTTGTTGGTTTTATTGGGGTAAAACTGGATTAAGGCGGCAGGCTGTGCATCGTGCACCATAACTATATCGGTGTCTAGAATGGTTGATTCACTGTTCATTCTGTTATATTCCTGGTAGGTTCTTTCTTCATCTTTTGAAAGCTGAACATTCATGCCCTGTAACGCATTATGTATCTTTTTTGTAACGCTAAAAAAGTCAAAAGCACCTTTAATGACTTCCCAGTGTGTGTCAACTCCGGCTTCTCTCATGAGGGGCACCATGCTATGCATGATTTCGGCAACCCCGCCGCCAAAAGCCGTGGAGTTCACATGCGTAACAGATATGTCTTTTAGCTTTTCACCCAGCGCTTTAACACTGCGAATCTGCTCTTCACCAACAATGTCTATGTAATCTTCCAGTTTCACTTTCCTGGCTAATTCAACTCGTTGCATTAGTAAAACCTCAAAAATAGATGGCTGTCTTTCCTTAGGAGTTAGAACAAAAGTTATTATTAGTTCGCCCCCTTAATAATACTGTTGTTAGAGTTTTAACGGTTAAAAATAGAAGCAAGTTTACCATGTTGCCTTTCAAGGTTCTATCTGTCCATGCAGTGCCCTAAGTTAAAAATCTACATATTGAAAATTCAAGAGGCAAAAGATGCGCATTGGAGCCAATTATCATAATGACTTTTGCACTTTCACAGTGTGGGCTCCAAACCACAAGAATGTCAAACTATCGCTTACTCAAGAGCTGCGGCATCTCGAAATGGAAAATGTGGAAAACGGCTACTGGATTCTTGCAGTCAACGGAATTAAACCGGGCACGCAGTACATGTACCAGCTAGACAGCCAAGGGCAACGGCCAGACCCAGCGTCACATTTCCAGCCAAACGGAGTTTTTGGTCCCTCCGAGGTTGTTGACCATGAATTGTTTGCTTGGAAAGACAATGGCTGGCAGGGATTGGACTTTAAGGATTTGGTTTTTTATGAGGTACATGTTGGCGCTTTCACCCAAGAGGGCACCTTTGGGGCAATGATGGAGAAAATAAAGGAACTTGCGGATTTTGGAGTCAACGCTGTTGAGTTGATGCCTGATACTCAGTTTAGCGGACGGAGAAACTGGGGGTATGACGGCGTGTTCCCGTTTGCTGTACAAAACACTTACGGTACGCCTGATGATTTGAAGGCTTTAGTTAACGAATGCCACTTGCAGGGCGTAGCCTTGTTTGTTGATTTCGTGTATAACCATTTAGGTCCAGAGGGAAATTGCCTAAACGATTATGCCCCATACTTTTCAACTGATAAAATGACAAAGTGGGGACCAACCGTCAACCTTGACGGCGCTTTGAATGAGGGTGTAAGGAACTTTTTTTTGGAAAACACGCTCCACTGGCTAAGAAATTACCACATTGACGGCATTCGGTTAGACGCTATTCTCTCCATGTCTGATATCAGCCCAAAGCATTTCTTGCAAGAACTAAACCAAACCGTTGACACATACGCAGAGCAAACGGGTAAAAAACTGTATCTTATAGCGGAAAGCGGCTACAATGAGACTAAAGTTTTAACGCCAAAGGAGCAGGGTGGCTATGGCTTTGATGCTCAGTGGCTCGATGATTTTCAACATGCCTTGTTTGTACTGTTAGCTGGCGAAAAAGAGGGGTACTACAGGCATTACGGACAATTGGATGACCTCATGGAAGTTTTGTCTGACGCTTACTTTTTTGTCGGCGGACAGAGCTTTAGGCGAAGAAGCAAAAATGAATCTTTCCGCTGGATTCCAGCCTACAAGTTTGTGGTGTTTTCTCAGAACCATGACCAAGTTGGCAACCGACTATTAGGCAACCGGTTAACCACGTTGGCTGGGTTTGAAGCAGCAAAATTAGCGGCAGGCATGGTACTGCTGTCGCCTTATGTTCCTCTGCTTTTTATGGGCGAAGAATACGGTGAAACCGCTCCTTTCCTGTTTTTCACCGATTATGCAGGCAAAAAACTTAGGGATACTATTCGGGAGGGCAGAAGAAGGGAGTTTGCTGCGTTCCACTGGAGAGGTGAAGTTCCAGACCCTCAAAGCCTTGAGACGTTTGAGAAGTCAAAGCTTAACTGGCAACAACGCTATGAGGAAAAAAGCGCCAAAATCGCATCGTATTATCGTGCTTTGATAGTCCTTAGAAAAAACGTTGTCTTCCGAGTTGGTAAGGACCGGCGAATTGTCTTGTTAAAAAGCGAAAATAATCAAGTGCTCTTTATAAGCAAAAACGGAGGCGAAGGCTTGGTCATAGCAAACTTTGGCAGTCAACCCCAAACCTACACGTTTCCACTAAAGAGCGGCGAGTATGTGAAGGTTCTTGATTCGGCTGATTATTCTTGGGGTGGGTCTGGCTCTAGTCTCCCAGACATTGCGACCGCAGGTGATACGCATGTTATTCAAGGTTTCAATCTTGCAGTTTACTTGGAAAAAGGCAAGTTAATGGCTGGTGAAAGCAATGGCTGAAAGGTATATCTGTATTCACGGCCATTTCTATCAACCTCCGAGAGAAAATCCCTGGCTTGAGGAAGTTGAGTTCCAAGAATCTGCCCAGCCTTACCACGACTGGAACCAGAGAATAACCGCAGAGTGCTATGCGCCAAACGCTGTCTCCCGCATAATGGACCTTCAGGGAAGAATTATTGGTTTAATAAATAATTACTCTAAAATCAGCTTCAACTTTGGACCCACCCTTCTCCATTGGCTGGAAAGGCACAATCCAGCTGTCTACCAGTCCATTCTTGATGCTGACAAGGAAAGTATGAATAATTTTTCAGGCCACGGCTCTGCATTGGTGCAAGTTTACAATCACATGATTATGCCCCTTGCCAACAGAAGAGATAAGGAAACTCAGGTGAAGTGGGCAATAGGCGACTTCCAAGCGCGGTTCGGCCGGTATCCTGAAGGCATATGGCTACCTGAAACAGCCGTTGACGTTGAAACCCTTGAAGTTTTAGCTGAAAACAACCTTAAGTTCACCATTTTAGCGCCTCATCAGGCAAAGCGGGTTAGGAAAATTGGCAGTGAAAAATGGGTTGATCTTGACCACGGACAGATTGATTCAAGAAGAGTTTATCTGTGCAAGTTGCCCTCTGGAAAATCTGTTAATCTCTTCTTTTATGACAATCGCACAGCCAGCGACATAGCCTTTGGAAACTTGCTGGAAAGTGGGGAAGCTTTCGCTAAACGATTAATCGACTCCTTCAAAGACTCCTCCGATGGTCAACTCATAGAAAACATAGCCAGCGACGGAGAGCTATACGGCCACCATCATCCGCATGGTGACATGACGTTGGCTTACTGTCTCTATTACATAGACGCAAACAAATTAGCAAAAATTACCAATTACGCTGAGTTCTTAGAGAAAAATCCGCCTCAATACGAGGTTGAAATCCAAGAGAACACTTCTTGGAGCTGCATGCATGGCATAGAGCGGTGGAGAAGCGATTGCGGCGATAATTCTGGCAGAAGAAAAGGTTGGAATCAGGCTTGGCGCAAGCCTTTGCGTGACGCTATGGATTGGCTAAGAGACACTCTTTCTGTGCGTTTTGAGCAGGAAGCCTCTCAATACCTGAAAGACCCTTGGGGGGCTCGTAACGCTTACATCAGTGTGCTGCTTGATAGATCAAGGGAAAACGTTGAGGCTTACTTGTCTGCACAGGCAAAAAGAGAGTTAAGTGAAGATGAGAAGCGCCGAGTTGTAAAACTGCTTGAACTGCAACGCTACGCTATACTGATGTACACGAGTTGCGGCTGGTTCTTTGATGAAATCTCAGGCATTGAAACGGTGCAGGTTATGATGTATGCTGCAAGGGCTATGCAGCTTGCCCGCACGCTTTTCGGTTTGGGGCTTGAGGAAGAATACGCTAAAATCATTGAGAAAGCACCAAGCAATGTGCCAGAATTTGGAAACGGCGCGCAAATCTACTTTACTTTTATTAAGCCAGCAATTGTTGACTTCGCAAAAATAAGCGCACAGAATACCATTATAGAGCTGTTTTCCGATGAAATAAAAACCGGAATCTTAACTTCTCATTTGCCAGAATGCTGTTTCAAAATTTCCTTGAGCGAGGTTGAACGGCGGGATGATGGGAGGTTTCGGCTTATAGTAAACCGTAGCAAGGTGTATTCAGTAACTACTTCGGATGAGGAAACTTTTGGTTGTGCTGCAATATGGCTTGGCGATCATAATGTCTCTTGTGGAGCTATGCGTGATATGCCGCAAGATACTTTTTCTTCATTGCGAAGTGAGGTTTTGGGGAATTTTGAGAAAGGGCAGATTAATGAAATTATTGTTAATCTGACTAAATACTTTGAAGCTAACACTTATTCCTTAAAAGATATGTTCAAAGATGACCAACGCTACATTCTGGACTACATTCTTGTGGACGGCTTAAAGAAAGCAAAGGAGCTCTACGATATTATTTACCGCGATAATTCGGCTTTATTACGTTTTATGAAGGAAGCCAGAATTCCCTCTCCGAGACCCTTGCAGTCGGCCGCAGAGGTAGTTTTAAACATGGAGATGGAGCGGTTGCTTCCAGTCGAAGACCTGAACCTAGAAGAGCTTCAAAAAGTAATTCTAAACTCAAAGAATCTGTCTATAGCCCTTGATTCCGAGCTGTTGGCTCTTGAAGCCAGCGAAAGAACCTCTCGAGAATTTCAAAAGCTGATGAGCGCTCCAGAAAACATTGAACACATTCAATATATCAGCAAACTACTCAAAATAATCCGCGAGTTACCCATAAACCTTGACCTTTGGCAATCACAAAACATAGCTTTCAAAATAGCAGAAAAACTCTACCGAGAAATAAAAAACAAAAAAGATGGCTTGTCTAAATCTTGGGTTTTAGCTTTTACCGAGCTTTGCGAGTTAATCGGAATACGGCTGGACTAACCTTTGAGAGCACCCACAGCAACCTACCGAATGCAACTAAACAGAGATTTCACCTTCAACGCCCTCAAAGACACCGTGCCCTACTTAGCTGCTCTTGGCATATCACACATCTACGCCTCTCCCATTTTCAAAGCCAAGCCGGGAAGCATGCATGGCTACGATATTGTTGACCCAAACAGTGTCAGCGAAGAATTAGGTGGACAAAGCGCCTTTGAAGAACTGACCCGAACGGTTGCCGAATGGGGATTGGAGTGGCTGCAGGACATAGTGCCCAATCACCAGTCTTACTCGCTCTCGAACGAGATGGTTTATGACCTGATGGAGAAGGGTGCTGACTCCAGATACGGGGGTTTTCTTGATGTTGACTGGAATTACCCATCGCAAAGGTTGAGGGGAAAGATTCTTGTGCCTTTTCTTGAGAAGAGTTATGCTGAATGCCTTCGGCATGGGCAAATATCTCTGGTTTACGATAACGGGTTTACGATAAAATACGGTAACATGGAGTTTCCAGTCAACGCTCACTCAACAGAAACATTACAAAAAAATGGTTCAATAAAGCAAACAATCAAGCGTTATAATAGTGACCCAGCCCTTATAGCTGCCTTGCTTTCAACCCAGTTCTATCTGCTTGCTCATTGGGAAGTAGCGCTAAAACAAATCAACTACCGACGCTTCTTTGACATAATCGACCTTATCGGCACACGCATGGAAAACCCAGAAGCGTTCGAGGAAACCCACCGCTTGATTTTTCAACTTTTGACGTCTGGGAATGTTTCAGCACTAAGAATTGACCATGTAGACGGGCTTTTTGAACCTGAAGCGTATCTGCGAAGGCTTAGGGAACTTTTGCCGGATACTTACATGGTTGTCGAGAAGATTCTGACCGTCGACGAGGACTTGCCTGATTTGTGGCCTGTTCAGGGCACAACAGGTTACGACTTCCTCAATTACGTAAACAAACTGTTCATTCAGCAGGCTCAAGAAGACCAATTTGACCTTGCATACAGGCGCTTTACTGGAAACACGCAAGCCTTCAGCGACCTGCTGTATGATAGCAAAAAGTTTGTGGTTGTCAATTATTTCCTCGGAGAGGTGCGAAACCTTGCACGACTGATATACCGCACGCTTCGTAAACTGCAATATGACGCTAATTTTAGCCGCGACGGCTTGAAAGCAGCAGTTGTTGAGTTGCTGGCTTGCTTTCCAGTTTACAGAACATACCTAAACCCGCAGTCGCAGTGCGAGGATGCGCCTTTCAAGTTAGCCTTAGAGCTTGCAGGACAAAGAAACCCCAAAGTAAAACAGGAATTAGCCGCCATAGCTCACCTGCTAAAAAAAAGCAAAAACAGCAACCTGGCATTGCGTGCCCTAATGCGCTTCCAACAGTTCACAGGCGCAGTTATGGCTAAAGGCTTTGAAGACACCGCGCTCTACCGCTACAATCGGTTCTTGTCACTCAACGAGGTCGGCGGCAACCCTGCCCAATTTGGCTGCAAAGTCGAGGAGTTTCATGGGTTTAATCGGTTGAGGCAGCAGAAATGGCCTTTGTCGCTTAATGCTACAAGTACGCATGACACTAAACGAGGCGAAGACGTCAGGGCACGCCTGAATGTTCTCAGCGAAATCCCAAACGAATGGCAAAGTAACATACTCGAGTGGTCAAAACTTAACGCCGCAAAGAAGAGGCAAATTAACGGCAAACCCGCGCCAGATGCAAACGAGGAGTACTGTCTCTACCAAACCCTCCTTGGTGTCTTCCCATGGGATATGGATGAACTGAACGGTTTTACTGACCGATTGAAGCTGCACATGGTTAAGGCACTGCGAGAAGCAAAAACAAACAGCAACTGGTTATCGCCAAACAAAAAGTATGAGGAGACAGTCACCGCCTTTGTTGCCGACATCCTCAGCAGCAAGGAGTTTTTGGAAGCGTTTTTGCCGCTACAGAAAAAAATCGCCTACTACGGGTTCTTTAACACCCTCTCGCAGACCCTGCTCAAAATCACCTGCCCTGGAATCCCAGACTTCTACCAAGGCACAGAGCTTTGGGACCTCAACCTGGTCGACCCCGATAACCGCCGCCCCGTAGATTTCCAAACAAGAAAAAACATGCTGTCAGAGGTTTCAAGGTTGGAGCCTTCAAAAGCGCAAATCCTGCTGGAGAATCCTGCGGATGGAAAAGCAAAACTCTATCTAATCTACAAGTCGCTGGTGTTGAGGCGGAGGCTTAAGGCTTTGTTTGAAGAGGGTGCCTTTACTCCTCTTGCGGCTGAAGGCTCACTGAGTGGTCATGTGGTTGCTTTCAGCCGACAAAAAAGCGACGAGAGCGTGGTTGTGGTTGTACCCCGTTTTCTTACGCAATTGCTGAACCCTTGGGAAGAATGGAATAAAATATGCTGGGCAGAGTCCTCAATACGTCTTCCCGAAATATCAGGGTGGACTGATATCTTGACTGGACGAATCCTGCGCCCGCATGATAGAAGGTTGCTTATCAGTGACACCCTAGCGGTTTTTCCTGTGGCTATACTCTACTCAGGTGATGTTAACGGCTAAAAAGTCAAGGTCAAGCGGCATTCTGTTGCACATAACTTCGCTTCCCTCAAAGTTTGGTATTGGAGATTTGGGACCAGAAAGCTACAGGTTCATCCATTTGCTGGTGCATCTTAATCAGCGTTACTGGAGCATACTGCCTCTTTCTCCAACAAGACTTGAAGATGGCAACTCGCCCTACCAAACTAGCTCAGCGTTCGCGGGAACCCCCCTGCTGATTAGCCCAGAAAAATTAATCGAAGAGGCACTGCTGCCTAGCGAATATGAGCGTAAGGTTGTTAGACCAAGCGGCAGGGTCAATTTTAGAGCGGTTTATTCTAAAAAAGAAGCCCTACTCAAAAAAGCGCACGTAAACTTTAAGAAAACCAAAAACCAAAGCGACTTTGAGGCATTCCATGCGCAAAACGAACTTTGGCTGGATAATTACGCTCTTTATGCCGCCTTGAGAAAGAAAACAAGCAACCCATGGTATCTTTGGAACAGTTCCCTGCGTAAAAGAGAAACTAAGGCGGTTGCAGAAAAAAACCAAGCGCTCAAAGAGGAAATTGAGAGGGAGAAATTTCTGCAGTACACTTTCTTTAGCCAATGGCAATTACTCAAAGATTACTGCAAGAAAAAACACGTAAGCATCATTGGAGACTTGCCGTTCTACATGGCATACGACAGTGCTGATGTTTGGGTGCACCCTGAACTTTTCAGTTTAAACGCTTATGGAAAGCCACGGTTTGTGGGCGGGGTTCCGCCTGACTATTTCAGCGCCACAGGGCAGCTTTGGGGCAACCCAGTCTACGACTGGCAAAAAATGCAGCAAACAGGCTTTGAATGGTGGACAAACCGCATAAAGCACAGCCTAAAGTTCTGCGACAAGTTGCGTCTTGACCATTTCCGCGGCTTCGTCGCCTACTGGCAAGTACCCGCCTTTGCCGAAACTGCAAAGAAAGGCCGATGGGTGAAAACTCCCTCAGAAGAGTTCTTTGAATCCCTAAAGAAGTCTTTC
>QYYE01000119.1 GCA_003589585.1 Candidatus Bathyarchaeota archaeon | reverse complement strand
AATTGTCTAGCTTCGTTCATATGAGGAGCTTCTCTTGCGATGATTGCATAGTCCACTGCGCCCACAACACCGTCGGTTCCTGGAAACGCAAAGAAGTCTAAATCATTAACATCCCCTATTTGTGATAGCGTTGTAATGAAGCTTCCCTGCCAGTAGATGCCGTATTGTCCATTCCAAAGCTTAGTTATCTGCCCTGTCCATTCAGCGGGTGTGCTAAAGTATCCAGCCTCAAGAAGCTCGGTTAACTCTTCAAAAACAGCTCTTACCTGCGGATCGGTCCAGTTGCGAACACTTGGACCGGTTTCTAGGTCTAATAGAAGTTGTGCACCGCCCAGACCTGCAATAAATCCTTCAGTGGTATCAGACAGGGGCCAACCGACTGTGTTTCCACTTGCAATTGCTTGCTCTATGCCGGGTATGTTTTGGATGGCGGGAAGAAGGGTATTCTTAAACTCGTCATAGGTTGTCGGAACAGTTAAGCCGTTGTTTTCAAAGAATGATTTTCGATACCAAAAGCCAGGTTTGCCCGAGAGCTTAAACGGTGCACCCCATATCGTGCCATCATCATCCTGAACTGGAGTTATAATGTTTTCTGGGAACTGCGAAGGGGTGATTAAATCAGTTACAGGCGACAGGTAGGGTGAGAGGTCGTTAATCCAGTATGGCCAAGGCGCAATGATAACATCCACTTGATATGGCGGAGACTGAAGCTGCTGCGGAACGCTAATGAGAAGGTCTTGGGTGGTAAAACCAAAGTATTCAACGTTAATTCCAGTGTTCTGCGTGAAGTTGCCTAGTACCTGCCTGAAATTGTCTTCCTCGCTTCCGGACCATAAAGCGTAAACCGTGAGTTCTCGGGGTGGAAGTGTTGAGGTGTAATAAACGTATGCAACGATGCCTGCAATAGCAATCAAAATGATTAGTATAACAGCCCAAACAATTCTAGAAAGTCCTCTAGACATACCTTTCCCTCAAGATTGAGGAGTTTGTGAGAACTATTAAGTATATGTGGGTGCTCTGGCACAGCAACAACCGATACATGCCTTGCTCAAGTTTCAATCAGCTGAAAAAATAACAAACAATAAAAGAATAAAAAACAACGTTCCGATTGCAGGCTGGTGGGCCGGACCGGATTTGAACCGGTGATCTTCGCCGCGTGAGGGCGACGTCCTAACCAGCTAGACTACCGGCCCCTGCTAAACAACACAGTTTGGAATACTAAAGTTTTCCCTCATAAAACCTTTCCCCAGACTTGTTACAATTGGATGAATCGTTGCCAGCTCAAAAATAAAGCAGAAAGCTTTAAAACTCTTCATTTCACTTCAATGATTTGATATCCCCAAGCTGGTGCCGAGGTAGCTCAGCCTGGGAGAGCGCTCGGCTGAAGACCGAGTTGTCGCATGTTCAAACCCTGCCCTCGGCACCATCAACTTCTCAAAAAACTCCAAATTCCTAGCGCTTGAAGATGTAGATGGGTTCGGGGGTAAGTGTGATGGATAGAACTCCGTTGGCAGTTGCTTGAGATGTTTTGATAAGGTTTGTTGAGTTAGTCATGCTTTCCACCGTCACCTGAGAAACTCCCACTTCAATCTGAACGCTCTTTGCAGGGACTTTGTCGTCTGGCAAGTACAGTTTCTGGTATCCGTACCAAGCAATAAAGAACTCATCACCCTGTTTTGTTACCCTATACAGCCTAATCTCGTCGTCACCATTAACGTTGACTCTAACTATTGAATCGTAACCTCTAAGGTTCTCTTGCAGCTGCCTCAACGCGTAGTAAGCTGGTCTCTTGCCGGTCACGCGTCCGCCCTCGACATCAACCATTCCTCCCCATCCAGCGTTCCCAGCTGCACCCTGAAATATGGCTAAATTGGCTCCCGGAAGGTCAGAGGTAAAAGCCGTGTTGATTAAGGCAATTTTCTGCTCGGCTGCAATCACCACGCGCTGGACAGTATCGGCGGCTAAGTAAGCTCTCAGCCATTCAATGTATTTTGCGTCGGCGCTAATTAGCTTCTTGAAGTAGTCGACAAGTCTGCTCCTGTCCTCTTCTGTTGCTGGAGGAGTCATTATGGCTAGGTTGTTACCTGATGTTTTGGTTGCTGAGCCGAAGCCGGCAAAGGGTGTTGGGGAGGTGTCGCTGATTATTATGGGTTTTTGGTATTCCCTTTGAGCGGTTTCATACTTGACCCATTTCACTATCTGTTCAATTTCATAGGGCCAGCCTAAATTGTGAACGTTAATAAAGTCGAACAAGTCTAGACGGTCCAAAACCATCCGTATGTCCCGTAGACCTTTGCCCTCTGTTCCAACTAGGTTTTGATCGAAAGCTGCTTCATACTGGTCTGGAGACGGGTTATCTTTGAATACGGGAGTTAAAAGAAAAGCTGAGTGCCCAACCATCACTTTGTCATAAGCTTCATGTGCAGCTTTGTATCCTAGCTCAAGCGTTTTAAGGTAGATTTCGGTGGGTTCAGGCTGGTAAGAGGAAAATTCCACGCCAATCTCATAATGCTTAACCGGATACTTCAAGCCGGCCATGTCGTCAACTCCGTCTTTGTCGTATCTTTCAACTATCGATTTTACCCAATGGCTGAAATTTGAGTAATATGTGGGGTTTACCGCTTGAGTTTTAGGGTAGGCAGGGTCAATCATCCATGGGTCGCCAAGAATGCTGCCGGAGACTTTCAACCCCAAGACTATAACTGTGAATCCGCTGTCTTGAAATTCCTTGACATATTTATCGGTGTATGAGAAATCTATCGGGGAGCCGGGGGAGGTCTGCATTTTGTCCCATGAAAAACTAGTGGGCAAGGGCTTTACAGCAGCAATACCAAGACCGCTAAAGGCTTCGCCGACTCCTGGAACAACATACTCCACCCCGATTATGATTTCGCCTTCAGGGCTTGGAAGCATAGTCGGGGAGGGAGTAGCCGTTGATGATGCTGTCTGAGCAGGTGTGGCTGTTGGAGAAGGCGGACTAGGATTTGAGAACCTTGAACTGAGTATTGCTAAACCCAAAAAGGCAGCAAACAAAACTACCAATACTAAAGCGATTGTTTGAATCTTTGACATGGCAGATTTAGAAATTGCGCTTCTCATTGCTTTACCCGACCTCTAACACGAAAGCACTCCAGAGCCCTTTTTTAGGGCAGGTTGTATTTATCGATTAGGAAAGATACGAAACATCTTTTACTGGTGCTATTAGCGAGCGCACGAAATTTACGCTTTTTTAGCTTACCCGCTTGCAAAAATACTGCCTTTACTTAATCATTTTAGCGATAAAAAAAGCCCCTCTCAGCCCCCTCAACGCTCAATGTATAGAAAGTGATATATTCTATATCAGATGATAACGTTGAAAAGAGGAATCAGTATGGCGAAATGCCCAACTTGTGGAAAAGAAGTCAAGAACGCAAAGAAAACTTGGAAGATGGCAGGCAAACCTGACAAGAAGGGTAAACGAACCCAGCTCACTATCGCACTCTACGAATGCTGTGATAAGACTTTCAGACAAGTCTTAGACAAAAGGAAAATCTAAACCTCAAACAATCCATTCCCTTTTTCTATTTTTTGTTTGATTTACCAAAGCATTAAAGCGTATAGTCAAAATAGCATTCGCATGTTTGCCTTGTGACTGCTAAACCGATACAACAAACGTTTAATTGATTGACTGAAAGCCAATCTCTTGGAGATAGGCTTTGTTTTTTAGCGAGAAAAGGGACCACATTCAAATTATTGCCGAAATACTTTATTCCTGCAAAAAGCCTCAGACAAAAACATACATCCGCCGCAAAATCAATGTGTCGCACCCGGTTCTTCAGCGGTGCATCATGCAGCTGCTCTTAAGTCAATGGCTAGAGGTTACTGAAGAAGATGGTGGTTTTCAAAAGTTGTCAACGACTGAAAAAGGGCTGAATTTTCTGAATAAATGGATGGAGCTTCAGAAGCTGTTAGAGATTAAATATAAGAAATCGCTGATTCCTGCGGTTCAAATGCCGTCCTTAATACATCAATCTGCCTGATTAAGCGACACTTGATTTAATATTTTGGGTTGTTACAAGCTAATGTTTCTCAGTTCACTCTCCACACCGCCTCCGTGAAAAGAAAACAGCCTTTTAAAACCTAACATACTAATGCGTTATTAAGGTGCAAACCGCAGCCTGACCTTCTAAAACAGCCTCAATTCGTTCAGGAAATTGCCCGTTAACTACAATACACTCTAGCTGCAATTCTAAAAGCAGTTTGGGCAGGAACAGGTCAACGCTTGTCCACTTATTCAACGCTAACAGTTCTTCAGCACTTAACTTGTTAATCAATTCAGCATCCGGATTTTTCTTGGGATCACTTGTATAAATGCCGTCAACATCTGTAACCAGCAAAACCTTACTGGCGTGCAATCGCCCAGCAATGTACACAGTAATGGAGTCTGAGGTGACTTCCCACGAGTTCTCCAGCGGGTCCTCAGTTTGCATAAGGTTTGATGGCAGACAAACAGGCAGCTTACCAGAATCCAAAGCATCCTCCACCTGTTCAAGCCTATAGATAATGCAGGAATCTGGAATCAAATTGGACAGCAAGAGCCCGTATTGATCCATGCCTAAAATCGCCATCCTATGCGACACCTGCATAGATAAAGAAAACCGCTTATCGGCAGCCCTGACGCCATCAGCAAATTCCCCGCCTCCGGGCACCAGAAGCAGCTCATGTTTCTTGGAAATTTCACCCAGCTTTAGACAGAGCGCTTTTAGTTTTTCTGGCTGAACCGCTAAACTGCCGCCAATTTTCAAAACAGTGAGCATTAAACGGTTTCACCTTCAAATTTGCGTGCAGCCATCAAAGCAACGCCGAAAGCAGGCGTAGCCAAATCAACATCACCTTCAAACAAGGCTCCCAAATCAACAATTTCATCAACACCAACCTTTTCGGCAGCCTTGCGTGCAAGAAAATCTTTGCCAAGCCCCGTTATCACCACGGGCACCTTGGTGGAAACTGCGGATTTCACGTTTGAATAAACCTTAGTTAAGCCGTCAGAAACCTGGCTGAGCTGTTTGTCGTAGACATATTTTGCGATTTCAAAGATTTCTTGTTCAGTCAGCATTTCGGTGTCAGCACAGACAAGTCGCGCGAGCCTAGCTAACGCTTGATGCTTTGTTTTTCCTCGTCCATCAGCCGTTTCGTTGGTGTAATCCTCCTCCTTGATGTTTCCTAAAAGTAAATGAACATCCCCTGCTTGGGTAAAAAGCTCCGATGAGACACCCGCCACGTCGCCTCTGAGTGGAACCGAATCCACAATTGCCGCCACGTTTGTCCGTAAGCTCCCAGTATAAACAAGCTCTCCGCACATTAGTTTCTCCAAGTCAGTTTTGCCCCTAGCCGAAACCTTGCCGTCTATTATGGGGATTATGCTGGTGCTTGTGCTCCCGATGTCAACGACCACACAATCCTTGATTTTTTGACTCACCAGCCAGCCTGTTGCTGCCCAATTTGCCGAGGCAACTTTGAACGGTTCTCTTTTAGCGAAGTCTTTCGATTCCATTTGGGCGTCTGCGGTGAGAACGTAAATGGGCATGTTAGGAAAAGCTATTTTGATGCAGCCTAAAATGTGGTGGACTCCTTCCCGCTTGGTTTGAAAAGCATCAGATAGTTCAGCAGTCATGGTTACGCCTAAAACATCAAGTCTTTTGACGTCTAAGCGGTTTTTGAGCGTTAAGAGAACGTCTGCAAGATTTTCTGGTTCTTTCCACACTGGGAAATACTCAACTGCCACCTTGACCGTCTCAGCCTTGCCCTGATGAGCACTTATGTATGCGGCTTTTGTGTTGGCTCCTCCAATGTCCCAGCCTAATACCCACACCAAGCTTGTTTCCTCAGCTTGTAATGTTGAGCAGGTGCTTTTTAGCTTCTTCTAACCGCAAAGCTGCATCTTCGACACTGTCGCCATAACCTGTGATTAGTGAAGAGGTTTTAGCTTTATCGCTTATGGGAAAAGGCGGCGAAACAACTTGCTCTATTTTGTAGGACGCTTGCAAGGTACTTACTGTTGGACTAGGGTTTTCTATTTTTGAGAAACAAGCGAACCCGCGACTCTCAATGCTACTTGGAAGTTTGCCCTTAATTACTGCATCTATTAATGCTTGGGCAACGTTAAAACCCGCGACCTTGCTTAGCCCCACATAAGACGTTGTCAAACGAGGGTTAACATCAACCACAAA
>QYYE01000118.1 GCA_003589585.1 Candidatus Bathyarchaeota archaeon | reverse complement strand
CAACGCCACATACTCTTTAAGCACGTCTTGTTCCTCAGATGTTAAGTCATCCAAATGCTCAGTCAACAGCTTTTTTGCGTCAGCTTCAGGAACCTTCACAAACAAAACATCCTTCTCAAATATGTGTCTGCCCACAATCGGCTTATCCAACGAAACCGCCACTTGCATTCCAACCTTAGCTTCACCAACAGCTTTGCCCTTGTCTTGAATTTGCCCAATCTCGCCTAAATCATCTCCATCCGCAGCACGCAAAACCCCATATCTCGGTTGAATGCGACCGCCCAAAACTTCCACGCCGACAATTGCTGGTTTTGCACGCCTGAAAACACAACCAGGCATGACCATAGCTTTTCCAGGCTTTACAAGGGCTTCAAACTCCTGTTCGCTTTTGGCTTCTCGCTTGTTTTTTGCCCACTGCAGGTAGTTGTCGATTAAATTGTAAATAATCGGTTCTCTGAAAATGGGAATATTATTCGCCTCGGCTTCCGCTTCAGCATCCGGCAAAACCCTGACTCCAAAAGCTAAAACAGCTCCAACTAAAGGCTCATGCACCTTTACAACCGATGCTTCCACCACATCCCGCTTGCTAATATCGCCCACGTCAGCAATCCGAATTTGTACCCCGTTAGACCGCAAAATCTCAGCCATCGCCTCCAAAGAACCCAACGTATCAGCCTTAACAATAACACCATCCACCTCGGTGGCAATCCTGATTCTGCCAATCTCCTCAGTGATAAGATTACAATACTTAGCTACGTCTTCACGGGCAGGCACAGCAAACAACGGTGCACCAGCCAACGCACCTTCTAATCCAGGTGCAACAACTTTCACTCCTGCGGCTGCAAAAACGCTGTCAACGCTGGAAAACTTGTCTCGCGGGTCGCGAATTTCATCCAGCGGCTTTGGCACCAAAATAGCCCGCACACGAGTGCTAATGGGGCCTTCTTTGCCGCCGACCACAATCAAGTCATCCTTCATCAATGTGCCGTCATAAATAATCGTGTTCAGTGTTAAGCCTAAACCAGGCTCCTCCTTAACTTCCAAAACTGAGCCTTTCGCTGAACCCTCAGTCGTCTGCAACCGCTTCTTAAGGAACTGCTGGGCTAAACCTACCAGAACCATTAAAAGTTCTGTTAATCCCTCGCCAGTTTTGGCGCTTGTGGGAATCAAGGCGATGTTTTGGGTAAAATCTCTGATGTGGTCGAAACGGTCTGTTTTGAAGTTCTGTCTTGAAAAGAGACCCATGATCTGGTAGAGCCTATTATCAAGGTCTTCCCTGACAAAGCTGGACTGTCCAGCGTAAGATTTTAGGAAAGGCGTATTTGGTTGGGGTTTCCAGCCTGGAATCCGGTCAATTTTGTTAACTGCCACAATAAAGGGAGTTTTGCGCGCCCTAAGAATTTCAATACACTCGTAGGTTTGAGCTTCAAAACCCTTGAGGATATCAATGACAAGAACGGCGATGTCAGCTACACTTCCGCCTCTGCGCCGCAAATTAGTGAAGGCTTCATGTCCAGGCGTGTCGACAATGAGCAATCCTGGAATTTGTATCTCGGTTTTTAAGGTGTTTAGGAGTGGTCCGACGAGTTGCTTGAGAGTTTCAAGAGGGAAGTAGCTTGCGCCAATGTGCTGGGTCATTCCTCCAGCTTCTCGGGCTTGGACGCTGGTTTTTCTGATTTGGTCTAAGAGAAGAGTTTTTCCTGTGTCGACATGTCCTAGTACGCTTACTATTGGTTGGCGGATTGACATGACTTTTGCTTTCCTTGACAAATGGGTTTGATGTGTTGTGTAATGGTTTTTTTGGTTTATAAATGTGGATGGGTGACTCTGGCTTTGATGCTTGGTCATGCTGTGTGTGGGTTTGCGTATGTACATACGGTATTATGGCTAAGGACAGTTTGTTTTGGGATGATAAATATGAAATTAAATTGCTGGGAATTCAAAAAGTGCGGTCGCCATGTTGGCGGCGAGAAAGTAAAAGAACTAGGTGTTTGCCCTGTAGCTTCAGAGAGGCGAACTGACGGTATTAACGGTGGCAGAAATGCAGGACGATGTTGCTGGGCAATTGCTGGAACACTTTGCGGCGGTGTAGTTCAGGGCTCATTTGCGACAAAAGCTGGAAACTGCATGAAATGCGATTTTTACAAACTTGTCCACAAAGAAGAAGGCTCTGCTCTGAAAAAATCATCAGAGATCTTAAGTATTGTTCGCCATTAAGCGTTCCTCAGTAAAACCTTTATTTTTCCTCACTCACCTTTTTTTTGGTGGTATGATTGGTTTATTGTACGCAATGCGGCGCACCATTGAAAGAGGGCGACAGGTTCTGTCCTGTCTGTGGAACGGCCGTTGGCAAGGTAAGCCGAGAAGAATTTTCTGTCGCTGGCAAAGACCTTGTTGACAGAATAGGCGACCTGTTGCATGAGGGCAACGTTACGCGCATTATTGTTAAGGATGAAGCAGGCAAGGTTTTGCTTGAAATTCCAGTGACCGTTGGTGTGGTCGGGGTTGTTTTGGCTCCGTGGCTGGCGGCTTTGGGCGTGATTGCTCTGCTGGTTGCTAAATGCCGAATTGTGGTTGAAAGAAGAGAATGAAAAATTAGAGGTTATTCTTGTGGTCGGATGATGAGCAGGAAGAGTCCGATGACTAGCAGGATTACGCTTAGTATGCCGAAAAGTATGCTTGTGGTGCCTAAATTGGTGGTGGCAGTGTAGTAGAGCATAAGTGCGCCGATTATTATGAGGATTAGTCCGAAGAATTTCTCGGCTAAAGTTACCCAGAATGTGTCTGTTTCGCTCATGTTTCTTGTTCTTCCCTTGCTTGTTTTGTTTGTATTTCTCTGATATAAACAAGAGGAGTTATTTTAAATTATTCCATAATTGAAGGGTTTGCGCTGACATGGTTAGCCAGTTTTCTACTCATTTGTTGCTCTGCCATAGAACCCATCCTCCTATAAAAAAAGCAGGGATTTTGAACATGTTAATGGCTGCAGAAAACGCAAATGCCGACTACCCCTCTTAGGTTCTTGCATATTATAGCTAAGGTGAGAAAGTTGAAGTCTTAAGTTAACGTGTTCCAGAAATTCCTATTTACCCTCTTTAAGCTTAGTGGGCAAATACTTGTCAACAATGTACGTTAATCCGTATCTGCTGAAAGCCTCTTGCTCAGCCTTGCGCCGAATCTTCAAGAACAATTTAATTTCACGCTGCCACAACGGGTCATTTTGGTACCTTGGGTCTTTCTGCAGCTCATAGAGCCGCTTAACGTCCACTTCGTCTAACGGGTCAGTTGGCAGCTTATATTCAACGATGTCCGATGCCCACACTCCGCTCCAAACCGCATCTGGCGTGTTGAGTTCTCTTAGGTGCGCAGCGTTGGCTGAGCCTGAGATGATGACTTGCGCGATGTGCATTCCCCATGGGTCACCATCAGTCAGAATGTATACTGGCAGGTCTAGTTCATCGTGGAGTCGACGGATGAAGCTGCGGGTTTGTCTTGGAGCTTGCCCTCCACAAGAGATTAGCATGGCATTGTGTTTGTTGTGCACGTTTTCTTCGATGAACCTGGTGAAGAGGGCGCCTTTCTCGATGGCTATGACTTTGTCTGCTTTGGTGCTGATGAACTCTGAGCTGGTTAATGCTGGACCAATCAAAACGCCGTCAGGGTGGCTGGTTAAGTTGAGGGTTTTGCCCTCGTAACCGGGCACGGTGTAGCCGATAGTTAAGTCTCCAAATATGGCGCTGCGCTCTTCTGGGAAAATGTTGAAGTCTTCGCGGGCATACCCTGTGAGTGTTTCTAAATCGGTAATTATGTTGTTTGATTCCTGTTGGTCAGTGAACGTCATCTCGTAAGCCTGAGCTGAATAGTACACGTCTCTGAGCGTTGAAGTTTTGCGCTGGCTGGTGAGTTCATTGCTGAACATGGCTGCCCACGCCAGCTGCGTGAACGGTTTGATGTGTCGAATATTGCGGGCGCTACGACTAACGCTCTTCTCACCTAGGATGTACTGGCGGAGCTCTGGGTCGTAGTTGATGTTCTCGGTGGAGCGGCTTGGCATGTTTATGGTTGGAAAGACACCCGAGTCTAACTGCTTGTAAATCTTACTGCCAAACTCTTGAAGTTCACTAATAACCTCTTTCTTTTTCTCAGTTATCTTATTTTTCTTCTGCTCCATACTTCTGCACACTCTTTAGCAAAACATCAATATCTGGAACCTTCTCTTGCCTAGCTAACATTGTGGAAAACTGGGCAATCTTGGGCAAGTATTTGCTGAAAATCCCAAGCCTCTTCTTCTCCATATGCACGTGCTCCTGCCGAGTTAAGAAATGGCCAAGCTGACGAGAAACCTCTCGCAGCGCATTTGCCTCTTCTCGGCGTACTTCGGAGCGGTCTGCAATGAACTCTTTGCCCACTGTCTTGTAGGGCACTTTTGTACTGCAAATATGCACGACAATGGCGATGGGCATGTCGGGGGAAACTTTGTAGCGGCGCCAGTTCATGGCTGAAATTACTCGGTAGGAAACATCACTTGCTTCATCATAAAGCAATGGAATCTTGTTGGCAAAACGGTAAATTACAAAATTGCCACGCTTAGGCACGTCCCCGCCATATGCAATAGCCATTTCTACAATAAACGGGTGACCTGCATAAGTTGATGGTTTACGCTGATTAACCACCAAGTAATCAGGCTTTAGCTCCTTCATGATACCTGCTTTAAGCAGTTCTTCACCTAGCGGTGAGAGGCAACTGGCGTCTGGTGGCAGGAAATCCTTGAACTTCTTAAGATTCTGCATCAACCGCACGATTTCTTCATGCGTGAGCTTTTTGGGGTTCTTTGAAGGACTAAGAGCGCTGAACTCAAGAAATTTTTGTGCAGTAATTTCTCCAACACGGTGAAAATGACCTTTCAAGAACTCCATCATGGTTTTGTACTGTGTTATCTGGATAAGTCGCTGAAGCAACTCTACGTCGACGCCGTAGGGATGAGGCATGGTTTCCTTGGGGGGTTCAGGCATGTTTGTAGTGGCGCGTGTAAACTTGTAGAATCTGCCTTTGGGGTCAACAAAGGTCAAATTTGCGTAAGGGTTAACCATGGCGGTTTGCTTAAAGTACTCAAGGATTTTGGGCATGGCACGCAAATAGTCGCCTTCTAGTGTGAACTCTATTATGGTTCCACGCCAGCCGTCCTTGTTGATGAGGACTTTACGGTCTAAAATAATCGGACGGTTCCTTTGAATATCAATCATTAGCTTGAAACTGTAAATTTTAGCCCCGCCAGTGCTTGAAGTCACAAACGCAGGCTGATGAGTGGTGATTTGCCCATACAACACAGCCATTTTGCCGCCCAAACCAAAAGTACCGCGCATCTGCTTCAGCTTATATTTACTGCCATAGAGAACTTGACCAAAAGCTGAGGGAATAAACCGAGGCTGAATTCCCGAACCGTTATCTTGAACTCTGAGTTTGTAGATTTGCGTCTCTTTGGTTGCTTCACTCTCAAAAGACAGGCGCACATAGATGTCGGGAGGGATTTTTTGGCTCTCTGCTGCGTCCAGCGAGTTCTCTACAACTTCACGTATTGCCACAAAGATGGCGCGTGAAGGGTTAGTTAAGCCTGCGATGTCTCGGTTTCGGTAGAAAAAGTCAGATGCACTAATTTCTTCAAAGGTTGCTTGCGCCACTTTTCCGCTTACACCACTGTCCAATTTATTTTGAGGTTTGTTACCGTATGTCTTTGCTTGTTCTTTAAGTTAACTGCAACCTGAGTAAAAAACCCTTGTTCCCAGAACAGGCGATGGCTCCCAAAGATGGTTGTTTTTGCTTTAAACATGTAAAATTACCAATTATCCAAGTTGCGCCTGCGGCTTGAAAAAAAACTATTCACGGCAAAGTCCAGTCTTAGAGCCCATTCAGACAAATCAGCGCATTATTTGGAACAATCGCTTGAATATTTGGCAAAAACTTGAATACAGTTGTGCCTTTAGAAGTGCTCTTTTTAGTTTTCCGACACAGCAGATGGATAAAAGCAAATCTTAAATAGATGGGCAAAGCCAATATTTTACCAATACACCACCAGACTGGTGTATAAACAAAACTTAGGAAGAATAAAAAATGCAAACACTAAAACAAAAAACTATGGCTATTTTAATCGCTATATGTCTAGTATCAACCATTGCTATACCAACACTACAAATTGCATCAGCACAAACATCAAAAAACACTTTCCCGCTCATTGGTGCTATGCCTAACCCGGTTGGTGTCGGTCAAGAAACCTTAATTACGACTGGTATCACCCACGCGACGGCATGGCCTCAACCAGGCTGGTATCAAGTAACTGTTACTGTCACAAAACCTGACGGCACAAC
>QYYE01000117.1 GCA_003589585.1 Candidatus Bathyarchaeota archaeon | reverse complement strand
GTATGCTGGTCTGCCCGTCTCTGCGGGGGTTGCATGGGTGAAGCCCATAGATTGGAGGTTTAAGTTTTCTACGAAGGCTTCTATGAATCTGGCGGGGTTGTCTTGGCTGACGTACTCTTCGAGGGTTTTGGGGAAGAGTAGTGTTTGGTCTCGGCTCAAGCCTTTGATGTGTTCGCTCATGGTTTTGGCGTCTCCTTTGATGCTCTATTTTGGGATGTCTAGATTTAAGCTTAATGGATATAAGCAATCGAGGGCAGACTTTTCACACAGTCTCTATTTGCATCCTAATATGTCTGCGAAAAACGCACTGCGGCGAAGTGGCTCCGTGGCATCGGTTGCGTTTTCCGTGGCACCTCTAAATTGCCCATGAAGTGGGCTTACAAGAATCACCCAGAGAACAGCAAAAACAGCACCGCCCAACAACACCCAAACCAACCACCCCCTAAAACCCAGAGAGGTTCACGTTTTCCAACGGAAAATATCCTTGCCTTCAAATAAGCCAACCGATAATTTTTTTTAACTCCTTAAAATGCTCCTTTGCAATCGCTTGATTATTATTAGCCCTTGGTTCCTTATTTATAGGTGAGTGTTATAACAATTTTATTATCGCCTTTTTACTTTTTTTGCTTTTTCTGCATTTGCTTTAGAAATAGTCTTAAACTTGTTTTTGCGTATGGTTATGCGAAGTTTGTATGCCGACTAATTTGCCTCCTGAAGCAATGGATAAGTGGGAAGAGGTTGAAGCCGCCCGCAACCCCCGAGACAAGATGCTCAAGATGCAGGAGTTCCTAAAGTACGTTCCCCAGCACAAGGGCACCATGAAGCTACGCGGCGAAATCAAACGCAAAATAGCCATCATCCGCGACGATCTAGAAGAGAAGAAGCGCAAAGGCACGGGCAAAAGCAGTGGCGGACCAAAACTGTTTGTGGAGAAGGAGGGTGCGGCGCAGGTAGCGGTTTTGGGAGTGACGAACGCTGGCAAAAGCTGCCTTCTGCAGGCGGTAACAAACGCCAACGTGACTGTGGCAGCGACGCCCTACACCACGCGGGAACCGACCCCGGGCATCATGGATTTTGGCGATGTGCAGTTTCAGATGGTTGAAACGCCTGCGGTTATGGAGGGCAGCGGAGACGGGCGTGCATGGGGACCAGTGACGCTTGGGGTCGCTCGCAACGCTGACGGCGTCATCTTGATGGTGGATTTGTCAAGTGACCCTGTGGGGCAACTGGAGCTTCTCATGGCTGAACTGGAGAAATCCCGCGTCTTGGTGAGCCGACCCAGCGGGCGCGTGGAAATCGACCGCAAACACGCAGGCGTAGCATTAAGAGTCATCCTGATAGGCAACCTTGTCGACTGCACCATGAAGGAAGTTGAGGATTTGCTGCGCAGCTACCGCATCAACGATGCCATCGTAAAAATCACCGGCGACGTGACGCTGGACGACGTGGAAGACGCCATTTTCGAAACCACCACTTACAAGCCGGCGCTGGTTGTCGCCAACAAGCTGGATGTGGCGGGTGCTGAGGCTAACCTTCGGGCGCTGAAAAAGCATGTGAACGGCAAAATGCCTATCGTCGCCATGTCATGTGAACGCAAAGTAGGCGTGAACGAGCTTGGCAAAGCCCTCATCGAAAGCCTGGGCATCATACGCGTCTACACCAAAGAGCCAGGGTCAAGGGAACACACAGGACGACCGTTCGCACTAAAACGCGGCACCACTATCGGCGACCTAGCAAAGGGCATTCACAAGGAGTTCGTATCTAACTTCCTATTCGCCATGGTGTGGGCAAAACGCCTGCCTTTCAGCCCCAAAAAGGTAGGCTTGAACTTTGCCCTGGAAGATGGCGATGTCGTGGAGATTCACACGAAAATCTAGAAAAATCGCTGTTTTTGAGAAGCAAATAAAAGACAAAGAAAAGATAGGAAAGAAAAGGTTGCGGTTTTAGCGGCTTGACTGTGCCACGCGTTCAATTTCGTTGCGTTTGGCTACGCCTGCGCTCTTGATGTCCTTGTTAGCTGCCAGCACAAGCTCGTCAGCAAGGGTTTCTTGGATGCTGCGCGGGTTGTTTGCTGATGCGGCTCTCGCGCCCTCGGTTATGTGGCGAATGGCTAGGTCGATTCTGCGTTGAGGCGCCACGTCTACTGACAGGTGATAAACCACTCCACCATAGCTGATGCGTGTGGTGTCTTCGCATGGCGCACTGTTCTCAACAGCTTTAACCAGGACTTCAATGGGGTTTTTGCCTGTTTTCACGTTGATGATTTCAAAGGCTTCCTTGACGATGTTTGCTGCTTTGGCTTTTTTGCCGCTGTTCTTGCCAGGACGCATAATATTGTTTATGAGGCGTTCGACAATGTTGACTTTGGCTTTGCGGAACCGCTGGTGTTCATGGCGCCCCATGCTGTGTGGGGTAACCATCGGCGTCAAATTTAAGTAACGCTGCAAACCGATGTCTTCAACTTTTGTTTCTTTAAAACTCCACTTCTGGAACAGCTTGATTTCTTGCGGTTGCGCAACTGATTGTGTACTCATAACCATTACCTTGCGGGTTTTTGTTTCCTTCCATAAACAAGCTCGTTTAAGGATACGCCGTTAACCATAATGACCTTCCAACGTACACCCGGAATGTCGCCCATTGCGCCGCCCCTCGTTCCGCCGATGCCTTCCACGGTAACCTCATCGTGCTCGTCAACAACGTTCAGAGCGCCGTCACCGGGCAGGAAAGCAGTCAAAGTCCTGCCGTTCTTGATGAGTTGTGTTCGGACACATTTACGGATGGCGCTGTTTGGCTGTTTTGATTCGACGCCTACTTTCTCGAGAACAATCCCTCTTGCTTGGGGTGCACCCTGCAGGGGGTCAACTTTTTCGTCGAGCATAAGCATGCGTCGGTTAAAGTAACGATCGTGCCAACGGAAGTTCTTCCGTTTCTTTGCCAGTTGTCTTGCGGCGAATTCGCCTCTTGGAGACTTTGAACCCATACTTAAGATATTCCTCTTTAATGCACAACCATAGTCCAAACACTAATATTTAAACAAAACGAACCCGCAACCAAATTTACAATACTTTTTAACGTTTACTTTAAAAAAAGCAGGGGCTCAGAGGTATAGGATTAGGCAGCTCGGTTGGTCAGGACCATAATACAACTTAATGGTTCCGCCTGGCGGAGTAGTGAACGTTGCAGTTATGTCTATTTTTATGACGCTTCCAGCCGGAATCAGGTATTTGTCACCGTTCGGGAAAGCAATATCGTCAACGTTTGTTGTCAAATCGTATCTTGATTTGGGCACACCGTCTATTGTAAAAGCCCAATATCCAAGCCGATAAAATTTTTCTTGGTAAGTGAATCCTAACTCGAACTCAAGGGTTCTTAGGGGAGCGTTACCCGGAGAGATTCCCATGTACGTGGTGATGGCAACAACAGGGTCGCACACGATAAAGCCTTCGAGGGGTTCGGCGGTGATATTTAGTATTGCTTTGCCACTGCCAGTGCTTGCTCTAGAGGCTAAGTGGCCATGGTTTTCAGGCGGAGTTGGAATAAGCCAGAAATTCTGTGAACCATGTGAATCCACGTATAGGGTGCCGCCGATTTGATGAGGTATGTCCACCATGTAGGCGTAGACTGCTTTTATGCTGCCGCTATCATGCACTTCTACGGTTGTTGTTTCAGTGTTTGGTCCGGTGAGGATTATGTCGCCTGTTATTTCCCACCACATGAAATGGTAGCTGGCGTTGAGTGGAGCATACGTGAGAGTGTACTGCCCGTTTGACACAGTGGCATTTGAAGGCACCAGAGTTGCTGGCAACTGCAAATTACCATACGAAATCGCGTTGAAAGTCACTGTGCCCAGATGCGCCGATGTGCCATTGAACTCATTGCTGTCCAATATTATGGCTCTTTGCTGGTAAACTGCTGTTAAGGTGCCGTTTCCAAAAAGCCTCAAGTTCGCAGTGCTGCTATGTTCGTCGGACAGAGTTATCCAGACGGGGGAGGCTGGTGTAAACTCCCAGCGGGCAAAGGTGTAGCCAGAAGCGGGATTGTAGACTATGGTGTGGTCTTGGAGCGACAGGGGGCTGAAGGTTCTTGGAAGAGTCGCATACGGTGTGCCGTCAAAAACCAAAGAGCCCACGTTAGAGGTGCCTGACCCTTCAAGGCGGCTTGTTACCGTTAGGGAGTAGGCGGACGAGTTACTTACAATGGTGTCGTAAACAGCCGTTATTGTGCCATTGCCAAAATGCGTCACCATTGTTTCTCGGTCATTTGGGTTTGCTATTGCTATGTCCTCACTTGTTTCCCAACAAACAAAATAGTAGTCCATGTTACCGCTAAAATCGCATTCTAAACCTGACTGCATGTTTTCCCAGCCTGAAACGTTTTGAGGCAGTGAACTGTAGGTGTTTGAGCCAAGTTTTATTTGCACCGGGACTGCTGGGTCATTGTCGGGTTGAGGTGAGCTTACTTTTCTGGATTGAAGTCGAATGGATATGTCGCTTGCTGTTGAAGCGGAAACAAGAATCTCGTCTTCTGGCGTCTGCAGAATTATTTTAGCTGCTCTTGGATAGGCATCTGTAGGATTCTGAAAAATCAGGATGTAGCTTCCTCCACCGATGTAGTCAAGTGTTTTCGGTGTTCCATTCCACCAGCCTGCATCGCTAATTTGTCCTAGAATGGTTATGTCATCAAGGGCCAGGTTAGGTATGGGAGCTCCTATCATGTCTGAGGTAGATTGTTCGACTTTGAATTTTATGGTTGAGTAGCTTTCGTTACTAAAGCTGAATTCATGAATTGTTAGTTTCACGTATTTGTTTGCCTGGCCTGTCCAGCCTTTGAATCCGTAAGCGCCGATGTTTAGTTCGTAGGAGGGTATGCTTGCTTGACTCAAACCGACGTTTGGATTATCCCATTGGAAAGTGAATGAGGATGGTTCTGAAAAGTTTAGGCTAAGTCCTAGTTGAGGGTAGGATGCTAAGACGACTCTTTGCCATTTGAGCATGTTTAGTGATCCCGACAGGTTGCCCTGTTGCTGTGAGAATGCTGTGTCGCCGTATGTTAGCAGAGTGTTGTAGTACTTTTTGGTTGCGTTGCTTAGGGCATGTGTCAAGGCTCGGTCTACATCGCTGGCTATGCCTAGGACTAGTTCATTTACGGGTTTGTATGAGAGTTCTCGTCGATGTGAACTTAGTTGGTAAATAGAAGCGGCTATTGCAAGGGTAAGGACCGCTATAAGCAGGGCTGCTATTACGACAAATTGCCCTTTTTTATTTGATTTGAAGTTTCTCATTTTAGTCAACTCTCTTATTACTAGTTAAAAATAACCTGAGGCAACCAAAGATACTCATCAGAAACTTCCTCCTGCTCCAGCCAGGATAAGCGTGGCATAGTATGAGTTGCCGTTCTTCGACGTGTATATCATGTTTGTTGAGGAGATTTCTGCTGATTTTTTGAAGGATTCAGCGTTTGCAACATTTTTGATGACTGGGTCTAGTTTAGCGTATGTTATTTGGTCTTTGAAGGTGTAGATTGTCAGGTTGAAATAAACTGTGGTTGGAATGTAGGTTTGGATTGCAGTTCTCAGATAAGTAGCGTTGTCTATGTTTGGCGGTAACTTGTTGGTTTCAATGTTTTCGATAACCCCTGACTCCATGATATTGTTTAGGACATTGTAACCGAGCCTGTCAAGGTCACTCCTTTCTTGAATCGTCTTTACATCAGATGTTTGTACTAGGAAGGTGGCGGCGGAGAATACAACGAATAGTATTACAGCGGCTATTACGGTTTCTAATATTCTTGAAACGCCTTTTTGGTTTCTAAGAAAACGGTGTTTCATTAGTAGGACATCCTCCAGATGTAGAGCGTCATGAGGTAGGCTTGGTTATTTATGGTGACTGTTCTTTCGATTGAGTATGATAATGGATTTGTTAAGTCGCTAAAGTTAACTGAGATGGAAGAGTATTCTGCGTTGCTAACGTCCTTTGATGCACATACAAGGCCTTGGTTTGTTACGGCTAAAATTGCTGCCATTGAAGGCTCAATCGCTGAGACTTGATACCAGTTTTCTTGCTGCGGCGTTAGCGTTGAGTTAACAGTCTTTATTGCCCAGTTTTCTCCATTTTTGGTTACGATTGCCTGATATGCTCTTCCATTTAACGGCTCATCTATGTAAACCTGATTGCCAAAAATCGGTGTTTGGTAGCTTGGGGAGTTTACGAACACTTTAACAACATGAATATTGAAGTAATCAACCACAACAACCAACGCTGCCTCATTAGGTAAGCCTTCAAAATCAAGCAGGCAACTCCCTGCCATATCAGTTGAGTTTGCTATTTCTTGGCTTGCTATTTCTCCATCAACAGCGTAGAATAGTGTGG
>QYYE01000116.1 GCA_003589585.1 Candidatus Bathyarchaeota archaeon | reverse complement strand
GCTGGGTGCAAACGCGAGCATGGAAGAAGTTGAGGGCAGCACTATCCCGCTGTCGTGGATAAAGCCGCTTGAAACAATTTTAAGTTTGCAAAGAAAGCCTGTGGTTGTTTTTCTGGTTGGCAAAGGCGATTCTGGGAAAAGCAGTTTTTGCACTTTCTTAGTGAACAAGCTGGTTAGCGAGAAACGCCGTGTTGCCGTTTTAGATGGCGATATTGGGCAATCAGACATTGGGCCCTCAGGCACCATTGCCTATGCGTTGGCATCCAAGCCCGTGACTGAATTGTATGAGTTGAAGTTGGGGAATGCTTTTTTTGTTGGCGTGACATCGCCGATTTGGGCAATCGCAAAAACCGTTGAAGGCTACGGAGCGTTGAGAGAGGAGATTTCAGCTAGAGCAGTTGATTTTGTCTTGGTTAACACTGATGGCTGGATTAGCGGCAAGCTTGCTGTGAAACATAAAATGCTGCTGATTGAGAAGCTAAATCCTGACCTGGTGGTTTGCGTTGAAGTGGAAGATGAACTTGAACCCCTGCTCAATGCAATACAAGAAATCCCTATTGTTTGCGTCCAAACCTCCTCTTCCCTGAAAGCTCGGAGCGCTGAGAAACGCAAGAGTCTACGAGAAATGAGCTATGCCAAATACCTGAAAGGCGCAAAACTGCAAACCTACCGCCTCAGCCTCGTGACTGTTGAACCAAAAAATGCGTTGCAGAAAGGTCCTGGCGAAGAGAAAGGGCTGCTTGCTGGCTTGTACGATTCCAGCGGCAAGTTTTTGGGCGTCGGCGTTCTGAGTGAGGTTAACCAAGCGCGGAGAGCGCTGAAAATTCGAACCGCGGTTTTGACTAAGCCCTCAAGAATTGTGGTTGGAAAGATTCGTTTAGACGCCAAGCTGAAGGAAATCACTGAGCAGCCTTAAAGAAGGCGCTTATTTCCTTGGCTAAGACGCCGTTGCCATCGGGCAGTGTTTTCATGCCGTTGCTAACCCATGACGGCAGGAAGCTGCGGCAGTAGTTTTGGGCAAACCGTGAGTCCAAAAACACAATCGCGCCCTTATCCTCTAGTGTTCGTATGGGTCTGCCAGCGGCTTGAGAGGCTTTTTTCATGGCGGGCAACACGTAACCGTATTCGCGTCCGAACCTTGGGAAACACTTCTCGTAGTACTCGATTTGGGCTTTCACTCTTGGCGTCGGCTCGGCATAAGGCACACCTACAACCACAACAGAATTCATCTGGTTACCTGGGAAATCTACGCCCTCCGAGGTTCTGCCGCCCTGCACCCCAAGGAAGACTGCGCCATATCGGTCGCCGCAGGCTTTGAAGTCTGAGACAAGTTTCTCGTTTGCCTTAGAAGTCATGCCTCTTTTCTCAGCAAACAACGGTTTGTCAATAGCGCTCTCTAAGCCCTCCTCAATCAGAGCTCTAGAAACCTCAAAGGAGGCTGCAAAAATTCCTGTGTTTCTCGGCGTGTTTTCCACTACTTCAGCTATGCGCCTAATCATTGTCTGGTACATGGCGGGCGTTCGTTTCTCCATTGAAGTGGTTACACCCATGCAGACAGCCGAAAACACGTGTTCTCTGGGGAACGGTGAGGGTGCAATGAACTGCACGGTGTTTCTGGGGAGTTTGGTTATTTTTGCGTAGGCTTCGAGCGGTTGAAGAGTGCCAGACATGATGACGTTAGCGTATGTTTGCGAGAAAACTGGCTCGGTGATTTTTGAGGGGTCAAGCGCCACAATTTCTAGTTTGGCGGTTTTGCTGTTTTCTTTGTTGAAGTATTTGCTTGCGACGTTAATGTAGGAGTCGTCGCCAAGTGTTTCCAGCCACCTGAGCAGGAACTCTCCCATGGCGTGCACGTAGGAGCGGGGGTTTTTGCCTTCGGCAAGCAAGGCTTTCTTTATTACTCCGCCGACTTCATGAATTTGTTCAAAAAATTCTCTCGGACGAGAGACGTTACCTTGCTTTTGGATAATCTCTATGATTGAGTCCGGGGAGATAATTTCTTCTTTGTTTATCTTGTCTGTTAGCTTTTCTATTTCTGTCCTAAAGAATCTTGCAAATTCCTCTATGGCTTTGTTTCCGAACTTGTTGGCTTCCGCTTCCGCTTGTTTCATGACAAACAGCGAGAGGGTGCTGCTGGAAATGTCGATGGCTGTTTCAGGCAGGTTATGGGCTTCATCCACAATCAAAATTACCTTTTGCAGGTCAGTGTTAAGGTTCTTTAGGAACGCCGTGCGGATAACGGGGTCAAAAACATACAGGTAACTTAACGCGATAACCTTGGTGTCTGACAGGGCAGATTTGACCAGTTCGTAGGGGCAGAGTTCTCGTTTCTTGCAGATCCGTTGAATTTCAGACGCCATGTACGGTCGACTGGCGATTTGCTGTTGCAATAGCAAGTAATCGTACGTTTGATTGTCAACGTTTAGGTAGTAGGGGCAGCGGCTTTTCGCTTTAAGCAACTCGCAAACCTCCATCAGCGACTTGGAGTCAAAAGCGCCCTTGGCGGCAAAAACGTTAAGGCACATCTCATTACGTCCGCGGATAGAGACTCCTGCAACCTGATGCTTCTTGCACACTGCACGCAACTCCTCAATCACGCGGTCATGCTGGCGGTGGGTTCGGGCAACATATAGGATTTTTAGTTTTTTCTTTATGGCGACGGGCAGGACAGCGGAGAGCGAGGAGATTGTTTTTCCCAAGCCGTTGCTGCCCTCGATGAGAACTGATTGGCGATTGCGGACGGCTGTGTGGATGGTTTCGATGAATTGGTCTTGGTGCTGGCGAACGCTTGCATACGGGAAATACTCCTCAACTGAGGCTGGAAGCTTAAGCATTCCTATCCTCCAGCATGTTTGATGGACAATTGTTGTTCACGGGGCATTTTTGGCAAAGCGGCTGCCGAGCCCTGCAATACTTTCGCCCGTGTGCAATAAGCAACAAGTGAACCAGCAAGTAATCCTTCGCTTGATAAAGTGACCGGAGACTCATGCGCACGACTTCATAGTTGCCGTTTGCAGGCGCCAAACCCAACCGTTTCGATACACGATAAACATGCGTATCCACGGGGATGGTAGGCTGGTTTGCTGAGAAGAGCAAAACCACATCGGCTGTTTTCGGCCCTATTCCAGGCAATTCGGTGAGCGTTTCTCGGGCTTGCTCAAGAGGCAACGATAGGACGGGTTGTAGTGAGCCTCCAAAGTTTTCATGAATAATCTTGGAAACCAGCTTTATGGTTTTGGCCTTGCTCTTGTAGAGACCGCCAACTAACAGGCAACTCTCAAGCGTGTTGATGTCAGCGTTTGCGAGCGCTTGAGGGGTGATTTCAAACCGCTTCGAGAGGTTTTCGAAGGCTCTCTGCGTGTTGGTGTCAGCGGTATTTTGTGAAATGATAGTTACAATTAAGGTTTCAAACGGGTCACGGTTGGTTTTCACCAGCCTGGGCAAATCCAGCGTGTCCTGTAGCGCCTTTAAGATTGCCTCTGCACATGTCTTGGTCATCATTTGCCCTCACCCCTGTGAAAACCTTTGCAGAAGTATGGTTATCAGGCTATAAATACCATCGGTAAATAAAACAACGAAACATAAGGTATGTTTCAACCATGAATTTGTTGCGCAAAATTGTTTTAGGATACGGTTGGCTGTGTGTCTGGTTGGCGGTGCAGTTGGTGCTGTTCTGAATAATTCTTGTAAGCCCACTTCACTGGAGGGGCTTTCACGGAAAACACAACGGTCGCCATGGAAATGCTTTGTTAGGTGCATTTTTCGCAGACATATTTGGGGCCTATTAGAAACTCATTGCAGAAACTATAGAGGGGGTAGGTCAGTATTGGCGTAAACCAGCCGATTAGCATGTTGAAAACCCAAAAAAAATCCCGCCTTAAATAAGGGGAGGGGTCTATCGGCAGAGCAACAAAACCATTTCCTAACCTGCTTTTGAGGGCTCAAAATAAGGGGGCTACATAGATAGAGAAAAGAACACAAGAGCGGTTATTAGTCAACAAAAAAGAAGAAAGGGAGAACTTGGTTATTTCCCCATGATTTTTCTCGCCGCAATTTCAATATCTTCGGCTTTGATTGTCTTTCGACCGGCATGCATGGCAAAGTCCAGCGCTTCTTTGGCAATTTTTACGCCGATTTCTTCCAGCGCCTTTGCGAGCTCTTTGGCTGCTGCTTCGCTTACTCGATCTGCGCCAGCTTTCTTGCATAACCTGTGCATGGGAGCTACAGCTATTTCTAGTTCAGTCATATCGACATCTCTTTAGCTTCTTTTTACATTTAAAGCTGTATTTAACCTTTGTTATCGCTTTTTTCGTTAAATCAGCGCTAACCATCACTTCGACAGATACAGGTTAAAGAAAGTTATAAAAACAGTCAACCAAAAATAGTGTAGCGCTGAAAACGATGAAACTGATAGATGCACATATTCACCTCTCAGACACAGAGTATAGCGGTCACGTGGATGAACTGGTAGCAGACGCAAAAGCCGCTGGAGTTTCAGCGTTAGTAACCAACTCCATGGACCTCAAAACCAGCATAAATGACATCAAACTAGCTAAACAATACCCCAACCTTGTTTACGCAGCCATAGGAATCCACCCGTGGAACGTCAATGTGCTGCAAAAAAACGAACTGCAAGACACGCTTAACTTGATAGCTAAACAAAAAGACAGCATCGTTGCCATCGGCGAAATCGGCTTGGATTACAAGTATGAGAAAATCTGGAACCGTCAACTTGTTGTTTTTGACGGCATGCTTCACCAAGCCGAAGCGCTGAGTCTTCCAGTGATTATTCATTCGCGGGGAACAACCGACAAAATCGTGGACATGCTTCCCTCATACCGATTAAGCCGCGTGTTACTCCACTGGTTTAGCCACCCTATGAGCGCACTAAACAAAGCCATAAACCATGGATACTACATCACCGAGGGACCGCCAGCAACCTACTCAAACGGCATCCGAGAAGTCATAAAGCAGGTGCCCCTGACCAATTTGCTAACCGAAACTGATGGACCGGTAACCTACTGGAAACAACCCTACAACGGACAAATGACTAAACCATCGTTCATCCGCAATGTGGTTGAAGCTGTCGCTGAAGTAAAAAACATGCCAGTAAACGATGTATCAGAGCAAATAGCCATCAATTTTGAGGTTTTCTTTGGAATAAAACTGAGCGTTATGGAGTCAACCTGACCCTGTCCCGAGGATACAAGGTAACTTCACGAATATTCTTCTTGCCAGCCAAAATCATTGTAAGCCTTTCCAAACCAATTGCCCATCCAGCGTGTGGCGGCATGCCATAATCAAAGGCTTGCAGGTGAAACTTGAAGGATTCTGGGTTTAGCCCTTTCTCTTTGAGCCTGCTAACCAAAAGTTCTTTATTAGAAATTCTTGTTCCGCCTGAAACCAGCTCTATGTAACGCCACATTAAGTCAAAGCCCTCGCAAAGTTCAGGCTTGTCTTCTTTGGGTTTGATGTAGAATGCTTTGGCGTGTGTGGGCCAGTCTGTTATGAAGTAGAAGTACGGGTAGAGTTTGCCTAAAACTCGGAAGGCTTCGGTGGGTATGTCTTCGCCCCAGGGAATTTGCACGCCTTCTTTCTTTAAAGCTTCAAGAACCTCATCGTAAGTTAAACGTTTGAAAGGCAAACTGGGCACTTCGAAATCGTACTTTAGCAGGGCAAGCTCGTTTGAGCATTTCTCTTTTACTGTTTTGCATGCATGATGGATGACCTTTTCAAGAAGCGCCATCACGTCTTTAGCATCCGCGAAAGCCTGCTCAATGTCTACCGAAACAAACTCGCTCAAATGCCTTCTCGTGTGCGATTCTTCGGCGCGGAAGAATGGACCGACCTCAAAGACTTTTTCCATGCTGAGAACAAGTTGTTCTTTGTAGAGCTGTGGACTTTGAGCAAGATACGCTTTTTGCCCAAAATAGTCTACGCAGAACAGTTGGGCTCCACCTTCCGTGGCGGAAGCAATAATTCTTGGAGTATGCACTTCAAGAAAGCCTTGTTGGAAGAGGTAGCTGCGGATTGCTTCAAGCGCTGTATGCTGTATTTTGAAGACCGCTAGGTTTTGTTCCTGGCAAAGGTCCAGCGACCTTGCATCCAACCGTACTTCAATGTTGGCAGGGGTTTTACCTGTGATGTCTATGGGTAACTGGGGTGTCGCTGCGCTTAAGATTCTGATTTCGCTTGGGATAACTTCGATGCCTCGTGGCGTCATGTTAGTCTTTTTTACTGAGCCCTTCACTGCAATGCTGTATCTTTTTTGCAGGATATCGGTTTTGGCGACTGTTTCGGGAGGGATTTTTTTCTTGGGTATGGTGATTTGTATGGTGCCCTCTCGGTCTTGCAGAATAATGAATCGTATGCCGCCTAGGTCGCGGACGTATTGGACCCAGCCGAAA
>QYYE01000115.1 GCA_003589585.1 Candidatus Bathyarchaeota archaeon | reverse complement strand
CTCAAGCTCTTGCAACAGCACAGAGAGGGGCGGTGTTTTGTCTGCGACTGTGACGTTTTGGTCGCCGACGCTAAAACTCAAGCCAACGGCTGAGCCGCCTGTTAGGTAGCAGATGGCGTAGACTGCGGCGAGCAGGGTGATGAATTCTTTTTCTGGTTCCGAGCAGTCGCTGTAGTCGATTTGCTTGTTTAGTTCAAGCGCAAGAGTGGTTGTTGCCCGCTTAATCATCTTTTGCAGCTTAGCGTCAGGAATATCTGTTTCGCTGACATTAATTGCGTCCCGCACATCGCTTAATGATACGTTTGCCAAACTGAGTCAACCTCAAGGACTAAATGTATAACAAACCCCAATTTAAGGAATTTTGGCGTTTAAAATGCATTTTACAGGTTGTTTTACTAAAAAGAGCTTAATCCGAAAGCTATTGTCTGAACGGCTATTTGTAAAAGCATTATTGTTAAGGCAAATAAGAGAAAAATTTGATAGAGACCGCACGGTCTAAAGCGTAAGAACCAATTGGTTAACAAGCTTTTTACGGTTAAGATTCAAAACAGGCTTACCCGAACCAACATCAATAAACACGCTGGGTCCCGCAAGATGTTTTCGTAAACTAACTTCAAGGGCGGTTTCCTTGTCAAGCACCACAGGGATTGACTGCGACATGTAACCGGCTTTGGAAAGCGTAAGAACAAAAGGACTGTATAAGTAGCCAGTCGGGTACGTCTGATTGTAGAGCGCATAGCTGACAGTTTGAGTGGCAATCCTGCCATCTTCACTTGTCGTTAAACTGAAAACTTGATTACCCTCTTTATCCTTAAGAGCACACGTCACACCCGATAAGGGATTCCCACCTTCCTCATCGGTATCACATACTTTAAGGTCAAAAGAATACTGCCTGTAGGCTGGGTTGCTGTTATAAAACAGGTTAGGTCCCCAATTGTCAGCTTCACAATCAATAAAATAGGCTGAGCCGACAGCCCCGCCCATGTACCTGATGAAAACTGTTGGAGCCCCCTTCACGATGGTGTTTCTGTAGGTTGCACTGCCGTCAATAGTCGCAAACATGTAAGGATGATAAGCAGTCACTTTATCAAACGTACAATTGCTATTGTTCTTGAAGAAGCCATCATTCCTGCCCCAGCAGCCTAATACGTTGAAGAAGTCACAGCCGACAACACTCTCAAAACAGGGACTAAGAACCTGACAACTCCATATCCTTGAGATGTAACCAGTGAACTTTAACTGGTTCTGCACAACAAAATTATCATACCTAAACACCCTAAAATCACAGCTATAGAAGCAAACAGTTGCACCGCTAGCGGCGCCGATTTTTGGATTTGCACCGTCAGTACGCAGAACAGATATGCCGCAGCCTTGCCAGGTAGTTTTCAGTGAATCATCATATACTAAGCCCAAAACGCAAGAGGCATTAGCGTAAACATAAATCACAATGTTGGAATAAGCCAGCCCCTGCCTATAATTGAAAGTTATCTGCTTTTTGTTCTCAGCAAAAAAAGTAGCAGTTGAACCATCGCCAATACGCAGCTCACAATCATACGCATACTGATGCGTTCCCTGCTTCCAAACTACACCCCACTGCCCCTGAACCACCGAATAATCAAGCGTGCCTGAACCGTTAACAGCAACAACCCAGCTATCGGTCAAGGTTTTAAAGAGCTTGCTTAAAGCAAAATTTCCATTACCGTTAACTGTGACGTCCTCAGTTTGAACACTCCCCTGAAAATCAGTGCCCACCACGCGAACGGTAACATCGGTAAAGCCTGAAAAGTTGGCAACCACAAGCCAAATGCCGCCCGTAGCTCCAGCAGCATTCCCACCAAGCACAAAACGGTCAGTAGGTCGCAAAACAAAAGTAAAAGCCACTGGGGCGCTGTCAACTCCCGTCAATCCAGCACGAGCATGTAGAGTAAGCGTTCCAGCCTTATCCGCGTTCCAGTGGTCGATGCAAGCTATTTGGTTGCCTGTTGTACCTCCTGTACTTGTCAGCAGGTTAGTTGAGGGAGTATAAGTGTGAGTTCCAACCAATCTATACCCGGGCCACTTCGGCTAAGGATGCGTCAGGATTCCAAGTGAACGTTAAAGTAAAAAGCAAATCAGCCCCGTCATAAGCCCTCAAAGAAGCCAACGTGCCGTCAAGATTCCAGGTGAAGCCAAGCTTGGTAAGTTTTCGTCCTGGCGGCGCATAAGTTAGGTCCATGAGAGCACTGTGGATTGCCTTGTAGGCTTCCTCGTACCTGCCATAAGCAACCTCAGTCACTCAACTTGCCCTCCCTGTGCCTTCAGAAGCGCTCTCCCATAGATGCCAACCAGACCTCACCGCGTTCTTGCGAAATTCATCCTGGCGAATCAAGCCCAGCTCAGCAGCCCTAAGCATGTCAGAGAGGCTGACTTCATGGGTCTTGTAAGAACTCCAGTGAAGGCGTGCCTGAGCTTTAGCAGCGTTAAGTCCAGCTTGAGACAGAACCGTGTCGAAGAGTTCTCGTTCAACCTGACGCTTAATGTAGCGTTGCACAGGCTTTATCAGCATATTCTGAAGCTCCAGAGCAGCATTCGCAGATGCCTCAGTAAAGCCAGGAGTGCTAAACAATCTCGGCAGGGGCGTTTCGCAGCCAAGATAAAACTGATTAATCAAGTGGTCAACATAGAACTCAAACCGCGCACGTGGATCGATGGTTACAGGTCTTATGTCTCCTTTGCCGTTGTAGAAGAGCCAAGCGCCCTCTTCGCCTCGGTTCTTTATGGCTTGTTGAAACTTTTCAATCGTCTCATCATCTGCCCGCTCCAGCAGCGCCAAAACATCTGGTCCAGCGTACTTCTCAAAAATCCTTGGCATAATCCGCTCAATCCTCGCCTTCATTGAAGCATAAGCCGGACGCTTATCCGACGCAAAAGTCAACGAATGCAACAGGACCTGCAACACGCCAGTGCCAAAACCAGAATAATCCAGGCAGTTTATCCGCCAATGGATAATTGCTTCTGGAGCAAGGTTCCCGCCGCCGTAAGCTTGACGCAGCTTGTAACTTTCAACCTCGAAGGGAATTTTGAGGGTTTTTTCCTCAAGAAAATTCTGGTGAATACGCTCAACCGCGTCAATTGGCAAGCGATGCAGCACTTTGAGGTTTTCAGGGGCGAGTTTTAGCCAGAAATCGTTGCCGCAAGCAATCAACCTTCTAGCCATGTCACAAAGCAAAGCGTCGAGATTGACATTTTCGTTAAAGCTGTCAACAACTTTCTTGGCTTCATCGGCTTTCTCATAGCCCTCGTCAACTGTTGTGTAAAAGCCTGCGCCGACCGCTGAAGCAGCAAGCAAATCCACGCTTGCTTTGCACGTTGGGTCACGCTCATACAGCTTCATAACCTCCGCCAAAGCTATGCAGGGTGTCTCATACACCAGCGCTCTTTGTGGAATTGCGTATCCGCTTTTTGCTTTCAGTGAGAAGGCTTCGATTAATCGATGCAACGCTGAACTCATTGGATGGCCTCCAAAAGCTTGATTCCCTTTTCAGTTATAGTGTAGTCTGCTCGGTGCTTCTGATAACTTTTCTGCACGTAGCTGCCCCTAATCAAAAAGCGAAAAATACTCTCAAAAGTGGCATGTGTGCCATATCTTTTAACGGTTCGTTTCTCAATTTCGGTTCGGCATAGCGGCTGCTGACTGAGCTCTTGTAAGACTATTTTTGCAAGGTTCATTCTTTCACTTAAACATCTCATATACAAACAACCTCTACTGGTTGATGAGCTAAAAAATGGGAAAAATGGGGAGTGAAGTTTATGGCAAGGTCTGGGCTGGTCGCGGTAACTTGAGCTGGGCTGGTAAGCCAGGTGTCGCCAGAGACCTTGTTTTCATTGGGCCTTGCCATATTCTTCACCTTCTTATTTAGGTAAGAGTGGTGGCTATGTTGGTCATCTTGGCTATGGCGCCGCTTCGAAGAACCCCGATGCCAAAGCGGGTGGTGGCTCTAACGCCGTACTTGCCGTTTTTAATGTCTTCCCAATCTTCGACAGTCACGTCTCGACGTAAGAGCATAACGGATGCCACTCGAGTGTCTAAAGCATAGGCGACACCGTTCGGAACCAGTGTGCTGGCGTGCACTCTCATGCCTAAAACACTTGCAACTTTAGCATTGTCCAGATCTGTCTGTGCCGAACTCAGGTATTGGGCGTGTATGAACTTGTCATCTGCTAGTAGCTGATGCAGTTGCGTTTCGTTAACCGCTAAGACGGTGGGTCTCCAGTTCTCTGCTCGGACAGCGTTGTGCAGCTTGTTGAGTCCGTCCCAATCCATAGCTGCTTCCTCTTGATCTATAGGTTCTCCTCCTGCCAAATCAGCGTCAGCAACTGCACCGTAGAGTGCTAAGATGCGGTTGGTTTCCTCTTCTCCTAAAGCTCTGCCCACTTTCTCAACCATACGGTTCATAACGTTCCAAGTTGCATCTTCCAAGAACTCGCGGGTCCACTCCTCTGAAGACTCGACGGTTATGTTGGTGTAGACGTCTACTATGCCATTTTTGGTGCCGCTCAAGCGAGTAGTTGCGCCTTCAGCATACCTGTAAGCCACTGCTTTTTCTTCCAGCGGGAACCGCTCCATGGGCTCAGTGGTTGGCATGACGGTGATTATGTCTCTGCCAATCATCTCGGGGTAAGCAGCGTCAACAAGAGTGTCATGTAACTGTCCTAGAGCCGACACGGAATCGCTAAACAAGCCTTCGCGAATGCCTACTTCACAGTAACGCTTCAAGAAGGGATGCGCCATCATCTTTTGTCTTTGGTTTTCTATGTGTTCTTTGAATTCACTGTTGTGCTGCATGAGGGATTCAAAAAGTCGTGGTTTCATCCAACTTCACCTTTACACTTGGATAAACAGCACATCATCAGTAGCACTTGTGGTCTCTAAGGCTGTTCCGAGTTTGCGGTTGTAGTAGACTGTGTAGGTGCCTGAGCCAGCTTCATCCACGGCTTGGTCTGTTAGCTCTAAAACGCGCTTTGAACTATCCGCGCCGTAGACTGCTTTGCCTCTAGTTATGGCACCGCCAGCTTTGACCTTGACTCTTCCCCGAACCAGAACCGGGCATTGTTCGGTAGCAGCAGCGCTTTTAACAGCTACCCCGATGCAGTCCTGAGCCGAAGTTGCTGGGGAAACCTTGTGGTCACTGCTCAAGTAGACTGGGTCACCCTTGGTTACTTCTGCTTCTGCTTCGAAGGATTCGATGATTACGTTGGGATCGTCTGTTTCGCCTATAGCCATCCAGCTTTTTCCTGTATGATCAGTCATTGCTCATTTCTCTCCATTTTTTTCTGCGCTTTCACCAAGTTCATCCTCAGCTACTTGCGGTCATCGTGTGACTGTTCTGCAAACTGCGAAGCTTCCAAATGACCCTGCGCAACTCCTGGCACATTCTTTGTGGTCCAAGGCTCCAGCTTCTCCGCACAAGGTCGTTGGGTAAAACCTGCTCTATCAGCTTCACTGCTTGGCTTATGGGGATGGTGGGTTCAGAGGGTTTTTTGATTAAACTCTCCGTAAAACTGTTGCTTGCTGTGTTTGCGCTTGATATGGGCGTCATGTAGTTTGGGTGGATTGAGAGCCAATCGCGGATGCGGTTTTGGTCCCACATTTTGTCTTTAGAGAAGTAGATGGCTTGGGTTCGCTGGGTTTCAGGTTGCTCTCTGGGTCTTCCCATGACGGCTAAGATGCCGTTTGCGTTGTCCAGCCAAACCGTGCTGAAGTGTTCAGGCAGAAAAGCTGAGGCTTCCTGGTAGAACCCGAGCACGTATTCGCCGCTCAGAATTGGCTCATGTGCTTGCTCCTTTAGCCCAAGCTTTTCCATGATTTGAATGTTGGTTTCTGATATGCCTGGAACCGCGACAAGGCTCATTTCAGCGTTGCACAATCCGTGTGGGACTTTGCCGTTGACTAAATCGATGGTTTCGTAGTCTGCACCGACGCTTACATGTCTGATTAAGCCTTTGCGAATTTTAGAGGATGTCTCCTCATCGTAGATTTCTGCTTCATACCAAAGGCTCTGACCATCCCAATCAGTTTTGGAGACTTTGCCCACGGCGTTCGTTGCGGTAACATGTTCCATGTAGACTGGTGCACCAGCAAGTTTGCCGGCGAAGGCTTCCAGTTCTTTTGGTGTGTAGATGTTGAAGTTGCGGCTGATTCCTGTGGTCATGGCTAAACCGCGGATTTTTAGGGGTTTCTCCATTACCTTCTCATTGATGGTGAAGGGTAAAACAGCGTAGATGTGCTCCTTTGCTGAACAATGGTGTTTTTCAAACCATTCTTGAGCCCGCTCGATTGTCCAGCCCTTGTCTTTGGAGAACAGGTAGCTTTGAATTGCCACAGTGGCTTTGCTTTTCGATTTGCCCACTACGGCTTGGATTCCTTCCCTCTCGTTTAAAGTTACGGTTTTTAGGGTATCTTGCTGGAAGTCTTCAGGCGGTTTGTGCCCGCTTATGATGGT
>QYYE01000114.1 GCA_003589585.1 Candidatus Bathyarchaeota archaeon | reverse complement strand
TCAATAGGCTCACACGGACGCAACTTCTCACCAGCACAAATCACATAGTAAGCTCCCAAACCTGCGAATCAACACGTACACCAGTCTGAACCTTCATAACAAACCAACCGTTACCAAAAAACATTACCAAAAACGTTACTAATTAAGATAGAGAAGGATAGAAAAAACAAAGGAAACCCAAACAACCCAAAAAATAACTAAAGCTTAAACCAAGACACCGTTCTCTCAACCCCAACATCAAAACTCACACTAGGCATCCACCCAACCAACCCCACAAGCTTACTAACATCTGGGCAACGCCGCTTGGGGTCATCTTTAGGCAACGGACAAAACTCAATTGCAGACTTGCACTTTGTTACCTCTTTTATCTTCCTTGCCAACTCCAATATGGTGACCTCTCGGGTGTTCCCAACATTTACCATCTCGCCTCTAGCACCCTGATTAGCTGTTAAAAGCAACAGTCCAGAGGCAGTATCAGTTATATAACAGAACGAACGGGTCTGCTTTCCATCCCCATAAACAGTAATAGGCAATTCAGAAAGAGCCTGCATGATAAAACGCGACAAAGCCCTGCCATACAAGCCATCCTCTCTGAGCCGAGGACCATAAGAATTAAAAATCCTCGGAATCTTCACATCCAAACCATATTGCTTATGGTACGCAACAAGCAAAGCCTCAGCAAACCTTTTCCCCTCATCATAACATGACCTAGGCCCCACAGGGTTAACCTTACCCCAATAACTCTCAGGCGTAGGAATAACCTCAGCATCACCATAAGTCTCTGAAGTCGAAGCAAACAACAAAGTTGCATCGCTCTTCCTTGCTAACTCTAGCATCCTCTTAGTGCCCAAAGCACTAGTCATCAAAGTCTCAATCGGATGCGCCATATACTCGTCAGGTGAAGCATGAGCCGCCATATGAAGAATAACATCAAACCTTTCATCACACTCAAACATGCAAACATCCGATTGAACAAAACTAAAAAGCGGATTAGAAAACAAATGATTAATATTTTTCAGCCTTCCAGTAGACAAGTTATCAACAACAGTAACCGTAGCGCCAAAACCAATCAAAAAATCACAAAGCCAACTACCAATAAACCCAGCCCCACCAGTAACCAAAATCTTCTTGTCTGCAAAGAAATCCCCCTTAACGTTACTCTTTATCTGCTCAATATCCTCAAGGATAATCCTATCCATCATACCGCTGCCCCCTTACAAAACTGACTATACGATAACTCCAAAGCTTCCCAATACCTCTCTGGGCTGCCAATGTCCAAATGAGCATAACCATTATCCAACTTAACCGCATACACCTTCAATCCCCAATCAACCAGCTTCTGAATAGCATCCGTCAACTGAATCTCCCCGTTCTTACCAGGCTCCGTCTCCTTCAACGCCTTAAAGATAACCGGATGAAAAACATACATAGCCATAATCGCCAAGTTCGTAGCTGGCTTCTCAGGCTTCTCAACAACCCGCCTAACCCTAAAAACACCCGCTTCCACCTCATCACCCTCAACAATCCCATACTGCCTAGGATTCTCAATCTCCAAAACAATAAACGCAGCATCAGCATCAAACCGCTCATAAGCACCCAACAACCTCTCAAGATAATCCATATCCTGAGAAATTATAGAGCTGTCACCAGCATGAACCAAACAACGCTCATTCTGCACAAAAGGCTCAGCCATCAAAACTGCATTACCAAAACCCTTAGCCTCAGGCTGATTAACCCACACAACAGTAGACGTATTGAGCTTCTCATAAAAACCCTCCAAATCCGAAGCCTGACAATTCTTTCCCAACCCCTCAAGGTTTCTAACGCAATCTGCATCAGGAGTGAAATGATCCTCTATGCCTCTTTTTCCTCTGCCAACAATAAAACAAAACTCCCTAAGCCCCGCTTCATGCAACTGCTCAAAAACCAGCTGCACCACAGGCTTAACAGACATACCTCCATTAGAAGAATTGGCAAAAATAGGAAGCATCTCTTTTGGCTGCTCTTTAGTCGCAGGAAACAAACGCGTCCCCAACCCCGCCGCTGGAATTATAACCTTGTTAACCATAATAACCCCTCTCTTGCTTTCCACAATTCTTCAATAACCCATATATACTTAGTGCAAGCACTAACCTGAATCAATCCCTAGTAGGAGTAGCGATAACTTGGAAAAACCAAAAATCTCCGTCATAGGCGTCGGCTACGTAGGCTTATGTACGGCAGTCGGATTCGCAAACAAAGGCTTTAGCGTCATGGCTTCAGACGTTGATCCAGAAAAAGCAGAAAAAATCAATCAAGGAATCCCACCATTTCATGAACCTGGTCTTAAAGAAAAACTTAAAGACAGCATTCAAAAAGGAAATCTAGCCTGCCTAGTAAACCAAACAGAAAAAGTAGTCAATGAATCAGACTTCACTTTTGTAGCAGTAGGAACGCCAAGCAAACCCGACGGCAGCATAGACCTCAAATATATCCAAACCGCTTCACAGGACATAGGAAAAGCACTCAACAAAAAAGAAACCTGCCATATTACAATAATAAAAAGCACAGTAGTCCCCGGAACAACCCAAAACACAGTCAAATCCATCCTCGAACAAGAATCAAAAAAACAATGCGGCAAAGACTTTGGCCTATGCATGAACCCAGAATTTCTGCGACAAGGTTCCGCATTCCAAGATACAATAAACGCAGACCGCGTAGTCATAGGAGCATACGATAAACAATCAGGCGACAAACTAGAAGAACTATACAAAACCTTCTACAGCACACATACACCACCAATAATCCGAACCACTCTGTCTACCGCAGAACTCATCAAATACGCAAGCAACGCCATGCTAGCCACAAAAATCAGCTTTATCAACACAATCGCCAACATGTGCGAAAAAATCCAAGGCGCCGACGTAAAAACCGTGGCAGCCGCCATGGGCTTAGACAAAAGAATTGGTCCACTTTTCCTAGACGCAGGCTTAGGCTACGGTGGATCATGCTTCCCTAAAGACGTAAAAGCACTAATCGCATGCTCAAAAGCATTCGGCTACCAACCAGAACTCCTAGAATCAGTCGAAAACGTTAACAAAACCCAACCGCTAAAAGCAGTCCAATTTTGCAAACAACAACTAGGCAACCTCAAAGACAAAAAAATAGCCCTCCTAGGCTTATCATTCAAACCAGACACAGACGACATGAGAGAAGCCAGAGTAATACCCATAATAAACCAACTGCTACAAGACGGCGCTAAAATAACCGCCTACGACCCAGTCGCCATACCAATAGCAAAAACCATATTCAACAACCAAATCGAATACGCTCCCTCCGCAATAGAATGCATCAAAAACACCGACTGCTGCATAATCGTAACTGAATGGGACGAGTTTAGAAAACTAGCACCAGAAGAATTCGCATCATATATGAAACAACCAAACCTAATCGACGGCAGAAGAATCTACAAACTCGAAGGATTCAGCAATAAAATAAACTATATCCCATTAGGGCTAGGTCGTTAATACACAAGCCATAGAAACATAGAAAAATAATCGATTGCAACTATAGCTGGCTAAAAGGGATGGCTAGACCTCAGATAATCCACCATGTAACCGCATTGTTGTCCAAAATTAATATCGGAACTTTCAAAAGACTATTAAAAGAAGATGTAGGTTTAGTCTACACTACTTTTGGCGGTCTAGGAACAAGCGTTTTAGGCGCGCTTTTCTGGTTTATATTAGCTTCTATACTCAGCGTAGATAATTACGGGTTAGCAAACTACTACATTGCCATTGCCAGCATCTTCTCAGGCATAGGCGCCATAGGCCTAAACATGACCGTAACAACATACCTAGCCAAAGGCGAAACAAACATCCTCTATGAAGCCAACTCAATAGTACTAATCTCAGGCATAATCACCGCTCTATTTCTATCTGTTTTCCAATGGTCCTCAGGCATACTCTCAATAGCCCTGATCTTTGCAGGTATGACACTTGCCGAAGTGCTAGGCAGAAAAACATACAAAGAATTTGCCATCATATCAATCGGCGGACGCATAGCCCAAATCATCCTATCCCTCCTTCTCTACTTCCAACTAGGCGTATTAGGCATAATCCTTGGCTACTTTCTCGGCTCAATAATCTTTAGCTATAGATACATATTTTCACTCAAAAACTTCACACTAAAACTCAACAACCTCAAAACAAAACGAAACTTTACAATTCACAGCTTCGGCTACAACCTCATCGGAATAACACTAGCAAACTACTTAGACAAAATAATCATAGGCGCATTCTTCGGATACTTCGCCTTAGGATTATACCAACTGGGCTTTCAATTCCTCATGTTTCTACACATCATCCCAATGAGCCTACAACAATACCTACTGCCTGAAGAATCAAGCGGAAACAACAAACGCCAAATCAAAATCATAGCACTAGCCCTAACAACAACCGCTGCCATAGCACTACTTGCTCTGAGTCCATATCTTGTCACAACATTCTTCCCAACATTCACAGAAGCCATTCCACTAGTAGCCCTCATGAGTTTAGCCGTTATCCCATCAGCAATCGCCGCCATACTGGTCGCCAGTTTCCTGGGAAATGGAAAAAGCAAATCAGTCTTCATAGCAAGCGTACTCTACATAGTTTCACTAATAATCAGCCTTATAGTCATGGGGGCTGTCATGGGCATCATAGGTCTTGCCATCGCTGTGATTGTTGCTAAAACCCTCCAAGCAATATACCTGTTAATGAAAACAAAAAAGTAACAGCTAGCAACACTCTAAAGGATACTTTAGCGCTCCCTAAAACCTTAGCCTAACAAAGACCTGTATATCTAAAGCCTGGCAATAAATCTTCAAGCAGGCTTAAGCTTCTGCTTCATCCTCTTAGCATACTCTGAACCAGAAAGACTCTTTAACTCCTCTATACGTTCTTCCAAAGTTAACTCGACTTGTTCTGCCATCATTTTAAACAACTCCAATTTCAAAAGATAGGTTGAGTAATGACAATGAGAAAGATTGTTAGTTTTATATATAAAATAATGTTGTCTCATTAATGAAACAACAAAGCGGTAATTAAGAAAATATCTTCTCTCTTAAGAATTACAAATTGATGATCTTAGCATAACTATTGTATCAATTAAATTGTTAAGTATTTAAGCCGAATTGAAACTTGCGCTTAATATTCTAATCCAGACTTGATAAAACACGCAAACTATGGGGTATTCAAAGCTTTTTCTTCCCATTTAGAATCTCTTGTGGTCTCAATAAGGTAAGGATGCAAACCAACCGGATTTTCTCTAAAGAGTGCGTATTTTGAATGCTCACTATTCAGCGAAATTTTGCCTCCCTTGCAATCGCACAGGTAGGCTATGGTTATGTCATGGCGTTCTGGAAAAACTCTTGAATACACACCGATGAGCTTGTATGAGGTTACTTCAAGACCTGTCTCTTCCCTAACTTCCCTGAAAAGGGCTTGTTTAAGAGATTCTCCTTTTCTTACTCTGCCGCCGGGAAACCACCACTCACCTTGGGCTGGCTGATTGTTCCGCTTCAAAAACAGCAACGCATCATCTATAATTATTACAGCTTCAACTGAAACTATGGGCATTACCTTGATTATTTTATTAAAGAGCTCTGTCGGTATGAAATTGCTTTCCTTGTCTGAGTCCAAAGTGCTATTGTCTCCTAACAATTCCTCTTAATGGCTTCAAGCGCTCTGCATATAAAAATTGCTGTACATCAGCACTCAAGCTTCAACAAGCATAAACACATAATAACCCAAAACTCCTCGCAAATGTATAACAAATGATTTTTTGAAAAATTAGTGTTTGCAATAGTTATGGGTGATTACCTCTAAACATTCCTATCAGCGCCAAAATCAAGCTCAACGGCGAGCACGAAGCTTACGGCTGGTTTAGCAAGTTTCCAACTGATTATGTTTATGACTATTCCAAACACTTAAAATAAAGCGTCTAGGCTAATTCTAGGCTTATCTCTAGGGCGTAGCCTGATAGGCTAATCTTTTCTCCTTTTAGCAGTGCAAGTATTAGTTTTGTATTAGCATACGCCTATCCTTGCTCTTGAATACTCCAACATCTAATGCTTCAAACAAACACATACCAAATAAACGACGCACCGATTGCCACATGGTTGATTACTAAACAAAACTAAAACCTTTTAACACAACAGAGTATAAAATGAATAAAGGGTGGCTCGCATAAATCTTCATCTTTGCAAACTGGTTTTTGATACGATTCCTGATGAAATAATGCTGATAAAATTAAATGACTACACAGTAGTTGAGGCAAACAAGGCGCTACTTGAAGCGCTAAAAAAGGATAAAGACCAAATAACCCAAACAAAGTGTTATGAACTAATTTATCAAAGAACCTTGCCTTGTAACTCAACAGATTATCCCTGTCCACTCAAAGAAATGCTAGAGAAGGGAAAAAATGCAACCGTACAGCACGTACACAAAGACAAGGACAACGTACCTCACTACAAAGAGATTACCGTAACACCGATAAGAAACATGAAAGGTCAAATAACTCACGCAATCCACATA
>QYYE01000113.1 GCA_003589585.1 Candidatus Bathyarchaeota archaeon | reverse complement strand
AACCGCTCTTCATACTCTGGCTGCACAAACTTTTCCTGGTTACGGTAGAAAGTCAACTCCAGTATGCTGCCTTTGCCCATTGGGTCCTGGAGAAACGCGATTTCAGCGTTAGTCTGCTTGATTTCTCGGCAACTCAAAAGCTTCAAGCCCAGTAGCCTAGTGTAGAAATCAATGGATTTTTCAATATTGCTTGTTCGGATGCTTGTGTGTGCAAACATGGCTTAATCCCCTTTGTGTTTCTTTGTGCGTTTACGAACTCATAGTTTATTAATAATGATTAGCTGAGTGCTTTTTTACTTCAGCGTCCAAGGTTTTGTTAACAAGAGTATCAGCCCTTTGAATCCTACTGTTGCTTCTTGGAACACTTTTGAAGCTGATTCGCTTGAATGCCTTTTTTATCTCTTGCACCTTGCCCCAAAGTTTTTGCAACTCAAAATTTTTTACGCTGTATTCCCCGTTGAGTTGCCTTGTAACTAATTCGCTGTCAAGATGACACTCAACTTCTTCAGCGTTAACTGCCTGGGCATATTCCAGCGCCATCATCAACGCTTCGTATTCAGCTTGATTGTTTGTTTTTATCCCTACAAAACGTGAATCCGCCTTTACCAGTTCACCGTTCTCCGTCAAAGCTAAGAAAGCTATGGCTGCTGGCCCAGGGTTTCCTCTTGCTCCACCATCAGAAAAAATCATTAAATGCTTGTACATGCTAAATCCCGCTTCTTTTATCCCATCTAATTAACGGTTTATTATTAAAATGTTACAAGCAATCGACAGCTTGAGTGGTTTTGTTACTGCTTATGCACAATCACATTTCTTTATGAAGTAAAGGAAGCATAAATCCAATTGAATGCGGGGAAAGTAACCTTGACAAGCGGTATGCTAGGAACAGCAAAGCTAAACTCTCAACAGCTTCAGTTCGCGCTTTTGAAGCGTAACAAGGAATGGAACAATAACAGGGGCTCAAGAAGAGCAAAACTAGATATAATCGCTGAAATTCTGCTTTTTTGCGAGCAGCAAAAAACTAAAACAAGCATTATGTACAATACCAACCTTAACCATGCCCAACTGAAAAGGCACATGGAAACTTTGACTTCTCATGGTTTGCTTGAAAAAAATGTTAACAAGTACCTTACCACGGAGAAGGGTTACCGCTTCCTAGAACTGTTTGCGCAACTCAACGATTTACTAGAAAAGTCAGCGCTTAACCAGTTGTCGGATTTTCCCAAGCAGCCTTAAGTTGCAAAATAAAATCCGCTTCATTTCCCGAATAAATGCTTGTTGACTTGTTCTCCAAATAGTGAGGCAATTAACATACTCTTTAGAACCCACGACATTAATATTAGTGGGAAATTGAGGAAGCAAAGGGTTATGGATTATTGGCTTTTCTTTTCACTCTGCCATAGCTCTACAAAATCAGCATAGTTGTTGGCGATTTTTTCAATTGCTTCACTTTGACTGATTGTTCCAGCCTTATATTCGACCAGCGGCTGCCAGAAAATAGTTCTTCCAACGGCAAACCCGATTATTCCAGGTATTTTTGCGCCAACAGCGAGCCATTTTTGTACCATTTCCTTAGATTCTCCTCGTCCAAGAGTTATAACACCCGCTTTTCTTCCACCGCTTTGAGCCTGGGCTACAATGGCTTTTGCCTCGTCAGGATTATCGACTCCTTCGAGTTTCCAAACTGTGGGTTCAACGCCTGCTTCCTGAATCTCCTTTAAGCTTTCACACATTAACTTTGGACGGATTATTAGGTCGTATTTTTCCTTCGACCCAGCTTCTGCCAGTTGCTGGCTAGTTGCAGGAACAATCAGCTCAAAAAGGAAGGGCTTGCTGGTTTGTTTTAGGTAATCGCTGAGAAGCTTTAGCCTTTGCAGTTGGCGTTGATTAAGCATCTTGTCGGTTGCTGGGTTGTAGCGTACAAGAACTTTAACGAAGGTAGGGTCGAACTCTTCGATGTGTTTGGTGTAGTCTGCTCCATATTCAAAGTCAAATTCTTCTTGACCTGACTTTTCAACAGGCATTGCGAATGTGAAGCTGCTTTTTCTGGCTTCTCGAAGTATGTCAGCGCCAAATTCCTCGTCTACGAGTAATCCTGCGATTTCTTTAGGAACGCCTTTTTCCAAAGCTGAGCGGAATCCTAAAAATATTAGTTTCTTGTATTCTTCGATTTTTTTCTTCTCTTCAGATGTTGGTTTACGGTTTTTTATTCCGAACAGTTTTTCCGTGAATGATGATCGGTGGTCAAAGGCTAAGATTAAAACTTCTTTTTGAGTCCAATCAATCAACGTAATCACTAATCAATAGCTTTTCTTTTCAGTAAATATACATTACCCTATTTTACTGTTATAAAGCATATCAAGGGCTAACTAGTCATGGCTTAAAGCAATCACAGAGTGAAGAGAGCCAATATCGATTAATCGAACCGTGCAATTTTTCGTTTTTTCAACACCTTTCTGAATCCTGCTTCTTTTTTTCTATAGCCTCCTTATTTAAAGCGCTTGAAAGTGGCTGTGGAAACGGCTGTTTGCTCTGCCATAGACCCCTCCCCCTAAATAAAGCAAAAGATGCCAATATGTCTGAATCTACCTTCTCAGGCAATCGCAGACTTATTGTTGCCTAAGAAACATAGCGAACTGAGGGTTTATGGTTCGTTTAGCAGACGCTTGCGACTAAAGATTTCCTCCAGCTCTTCTGGTTTTATCAGTCCCTTTTCCAAAGCGACTTCTTTTACGGTTCGGTTTTCTGCTTGAGCTTGTTTAGCAATTTTTGCAGCTTCCAAGTAGCCGATTTTTGGCGCTAGCAGCGTTGCTAATGAGGGGTTTTTTTCCAGGTACTGTTCGCAGCGTTTCTCATCTACGGTTATGCCTTTGACGCATCGGTTGGTGAAGGCTGGCAGGTAGTTGGTTAGGATTTGGATGGAGAAGAGCATGTTGTACATTATGACAGGTGTCATAACATTAAGTTCCAGCTGCCCAGCCTGAACCGCATAAGACACCGCCAAATCATTCCCCACCACCTGAAACGCCACCATGTCAAGGCATTCAGCCATTACAGGATTAACCTTCCCAGGCATGATTGAGGAGCCAGGCTGCACAGGAGGAAGCGTAATCTCATTAAGCCCAGTCGTTGGGCCAGAAGCAAGCAACCGCAAATCATTCGCGATGCGGATAAGCTCCAGCGCCAACTCCTTGAGTCCGCTGGAAACCGTTTGCCCTGCACGGTGGCTCTGTAGCGCCTCGAAATTGTTCCCTGCAGGCTTAAGCGGAAACCCAGTCATCTTTGCAAGTTCACCGATGGCAAGACGCTTGTAATCAGGATGGGCGTTTGCGCCTGTTCCCGTGGCTGTTCCCCCCAAAGCCAGATAATACAGGTTCTCCTGCCGTTTACGCAGTTCAGCAGTTGCGTTTGCAATTGAGGAGCCGTAAGCGCTAAACTCTTGCCCAATCGTAACGGGGACAGCATCCTGCAGGTGAGTCCTGCCAGACTTTAAGACATGAGCGTTCTTCTTTCCCAACTCTTCAAAGGCAGCCGAAAGCTCATCAAGCACTTTGAGTAGCGGTTGTAGAGCCATAAGAACCGAGATGTGAAGTGCCGTTGGAAACGTGTCATTGGTTGATTGCCCCATGTTTACATGGTCATTTGGACCCACACTCTTGTAATCGCCTTTCTGTTTTCCAAGAATCTCAAGAGCCCTATTCGCCAAAACCTCGTTAACGTTCATGTTAAAAGATGTGCCAGCGCCCGCTTGATAAACATCAACCACAAACTGGTCAAGCAGTTTGCCCTCGAGAACCTCGTCGCAGGCTTGGACGATGGCTTTTGCAGTTTTTGGTTCCAGCCAGCCAACGCTGCTGTTTGCTATGGCGGCTGCCTTTTTTATTAGCACATATGCTTTGATGAATGGGCGGGGTGCTTTGATTCCGCTGACGGGAAAATTCTCTGTAGCTCTGAAGGTTTGAATGCCGTAGTAGGCATCTTTGGGAATGGCTTTTTCGCCTAGTGGGTCGATTTCTTTTCTGGTTTCCATTTAACTTGTCTCCTGGTCGTTTTTGGGGTGAAGCTCTTGGATTATTTTTTTCTTGGTCTTCAATATAGCCTCTGTTACTTTAATGTTCTTTGGACAAACCACCGTGCACATAAAATAGCTTTTGCAACCCCAAACCCCATGAGGCTTCTCCAAAACACGCATACGCTCGGTTGCATCTTGCGTGCGAGAATCAAAAATGTATCTTTGCGCTCTCAGAATCGCGGCTGGACCGACGAATTTGTGGTCTTGCTCTAGTTCAACTGGGCAGGCGGCGACACAGCAACCGCACAGGACGCATTTGATGGCATCGTCAAATTCGGCGCGTTCTTGTATGCTTTGGGCTCGCTCCTTCTCCATATCAACGCTTGATACTTTCTCGGCTGGTTGCTTAGGGTTTGCGGCCTTTATCCTCTTAAAGAAAAGCCTCATATCAACATTCAAATCTTTGATTAAAGGAAAAAACTTGAGTGGTTCAATCACCAGCTCCTTTGAGTAATCGTAGTCTTTAACCAGTTTTTGACATGCCAGCGCAGGTGAACCATTAATCGTCACAGCATCAGAACCGCAAACGCCATGAGCACAAGACATCCGGTAAGATAAGCTGCTGTCCTGTTCCCAGCGGATTTTGTTTAGGCAATCCAAGATGCGGTCTTCAGGGTTTGCTTCTATGGTGAAATGGTCGTAGTGGGGTTGCTTGTCGGTTTCTGGGTTGAAACGAAAAATCTTCAAGGTCACCTTCAAGTTAGTACCTCCGTTTTCCTGGTTTAAACCATGTGATTGCCACAGGCTTGTAAGTTGCCTTAAGCCCATCTGGCGCCACACGAACCAAGGTGTGTTTTAGCCATTCCTCATCGTTTCGCTCCGGGTAGTCACTGCGGTAATGGGAGCCGCGGCTTTCCTTTCGCATAAGAGCTGAGAAGATTATGGTTTCGGCGGTTTTGAGCATGTTACCAAGTTCAAAGGCTTCTTCCAACTCATAGTTAAAGACCTTGCTCTTATTTATCAAGCCAATGTTTAGGCACCGTTTCTGCAACTGACGAATCTCCGTCAACGCCTGCTCTAATCCCTCGCCACTTCTGAAGAGGCTGACTTTCTCAGTCATCAAACGCTGCATGGCTTCTCGAAGAACTGGCACACGTTCTTTCCCAGAGGACTTCAGCAACCCATCGACTCGGTCAATCACCATGTTTTCTGCTTGCTGAGGAAGCGCTGGCAAAACTTTCTCTTTAACATGCTCAGCAACACTCAAACCTGTCCTTCGCCCGAAAACAACAAGATCAATGAGCGAGTTGCAGCCCAGCCTATTAGCTCCATGAACACTAACGCAGGCACATTCGCCGACCGCAAACAATCCAGCGGAAACCATGCTAGCCCCGTCAACTAACACGCGTCCTTGAGTGTCAGTTGGGATTCCGCCCATCAGGTAATGGCATGTTGGAGCCACAGGAACAGGCGTCTCGGAGGGGTCAATACCCAGATAGGTCTTTACAAAAGAGGTAATTTCAGGTAGCTTTTGGTTTAGCCGCTCTTTGCCTAACCCGCGGAGGTCCAAGTGAAGGTAGTCTTTGCCTTCCACACCTCTGCCTTCCCCTATTTCAGTAAGCATGGCTCGTGAAATTATGTCTCTAGGCGCCAAATCCTTCAAAGTCGACGCATACCTCTCCATAAACGGTTCACCAGCCCCATTCCGCAACACCCCGCCTTCAGCTCTCGCCGCTTCACTAACAAGAATGCCAAGCCCATAGATGCCTGTGGGGTGAAACTGAACGAACTCCATATCCTCCAGAGGCAAAAGAGCATCAAGAGCCAACGCAAAACCATCGCCTGTAGAAGCAAACCCATTGGATGTTGTCTTGTAGACTTTTCCGCATCCGCCAGTGGCAAGCACTACTGCTTTGGTATGAAAAATGTGCGGTTTGCCGTTTGCTATGTCATAGCCTGCAGCGCCACAGCAATGGTTACCTGAGAAAAGAAGTTTTGTAATGAAGACTTCGTTGAACAAAGTTACGTTTTTTGTTTGGCACTGGTCGTAGAGGGCATCCATGATGGCTCTTCCAGTGCGGTCAGAAACATAACATGCACGTTTAACTGGTGCTTGACCATAGTTTTTTGTATGACCTCCGAATCGACGCTGCTCAATTCTGCGTTGGCTGTTCCGGCTGAATGGCACGCCCATGTGTTCGAGGGTGACGAGCTGGTTTGGGGCTTCTTTAGCTAAAATTTCAACGACATCTTGGTCTGCAAGGTAGTCGCTACCTTTAACCGTGTCGAACATGTGCCATTCCCAATGGTCCTCCTCCTCGTTGCCCAAGCTTGCCGCTATTCCGCCCTGTGCAGCAACCGAGTGAGAACGGGTAACATGGACTTTGCTGACCACTGCGACATGGCAGGTTTCTGCTGCTGTCAAAGCGGTGTATAATCCAGCGATGCCGCCGCCAATAATAACAATATCATACTGGTGTATCATTTTCGATTCTTTACCTCTAAAATTAAGCGGGAGCTTAGATTTCGAATTTCTCGATAATTCTTGTTTCTTTTT
>QYYE01000112.1 GCA_003589585.1 Candidatus Bathyarchaeota archaeon | reverse complement strand
CCCCCCATATTGATAATAGGGAACGTACACTTGGATAGAGCAGAAGCCATGATTATATTAAAGGACTTGGTGGCTGAGGCTTTAGTTGACCCCTCTTATGTTTCCATTGGCGAACGGATACCTAAGCATATACCTAATCAATATCAGATTCAAATTAAATGTGACTATAACAAAACGCAAATTGAGCAGTACGCCAAAAAGTATGGCTTAACAATAACTGAGGACAAAGAAAGAAAATACCTAGTTATATACAAGCCCTAGTTTTTGCACTTTGCTGCCGAAAAACTCCCCAGGTGTGAGGATTCTGGTTTTCCTAAACTTGCCAAGAGCAAGAAGGTGCTTGTCTCCAGATACGGTTATGTCTGCTCCAACTGCCAAAGCGCACTCTAGTATCTTATTGTCTTCAGCGTCATCATTTACAACGTGCATTAGGATGCATATAGAGGTATGCAAAAAACCGTTAGGGGAGGGGGGCTGGCGGTAAAACAGTCCGTTTAACGCAACCCAGCGTGCGCAGAAAAATCTATAGGAGGGGTAGGTCGGTATTGGCGCAAAACCAGCCGATTACCATGTTGAAAATCAGTGCTTAATATAAGGGGAGGGGGTCTATCGGCAGAGCAACAGCGAAACAGGCAAAAACCTGGTTTATTGGGTTGTGGGGTTTGGAGACTGATTGAGGGGGAGAAGGGAGAGCGTGCAAAAATACTTTTCCTCCAAACCTTTCCACCCAACCCATCCTTCTGGTTTTTCTTTTATGCCCTCCGTCACCATGATTCTACAAGGCTTTGAAAGCCTCAAACCACCTGTTATACATCGACAACATATCCAGCGAAACACTCGGCTTGCGCTCCTCAAGAATCTGGCGGAAATCAGCCATCGTCAACGCACGCGGCTTAGCTTCCCGATCCATTGCCTTGCCAGACTCAAAGAACTCGCCAATCAACTTAAGCTGCGCCGACTGGCAAACATCACGAATGTCGCTGCCTGAGAAGCCCTCAGCTAACCGAGCTAACTCAATCAAATCCACATCACGGGCAATCTGCAAATTACTCGTATACAACTTTAACATGCTCAAACGCGTATTATGGTCCGCCAACGGCACCAAAATCCTCTTCTGGAAACGTCGAATGAACGCCCAATCCAAATCCCAAGGCTTATTCGTCGCGCCGATAACGTAAACATGAAGCGCCTTGCCTTTGTCCATGATGCCATCCATCTCTTTCAGGAACTGATTGCGCACACGGATTTCACCGCCAACCTCATTGGTATGCGCCCCCATCAAAGAGTCAAGCTCGTCAACAAACACGATGGCGGGTTTACCCTCGTTTGAGCTTTTACGTGCCGAGCCAAACAGCTTCGCAACATTCTGCTCAGCCTCACCAAGCCACTTAGACATAATCGAAGCAGCATCAATACTGTAAAAATTCGCCTCAATCTCAGTCGCAACCGCAGCCGCCAACAAAGTCTTGCCGCAGCCAGGAGGACCAAACAACAAAATCCCACGCGGCCAACCAAGAGGGAACAAATCGGGACGCTGAACAGGATAAACAATAGCCTCCTTCACCGCTTTCTTAGCGACCTCTAAGCCCACAACCTCATCCCAATTCACCTTGGGCTTCTCAGTAACCACCAACTCCTCGCCGGTTTTTCCGCCGCTTCCATTGCCTTCCATGGTTGCGCCGCCGCCTCCACCGTCATTATTGCTTGCTTCGTTCATCTCCACCGAAGAAACCGTGCCCTGCAAAACCTTAATTCGTTCCTGATAGGCGATGGCTCTTTGAACGTAAACCTTATTCAAGCCATACTCAGGATACAGCTGCACCAACTGCAACAAACTCTCAATAGCTTTCTGGTAGAGGGTGATAGCTCTGCCTTTCTGCCCCTGCTTATCCAATCGAACAGCATCGAGGGCATAGGCTGTTGCTGCTTTTTCCAATTCATTTGACGCACTCATTTTATTCTTCTCTCCTATTCAGGCGGTCTTAACTCAATCTTAATTTTACCTTTGGTTCCCAAATTCTCCAAGGCACGCTCAATCTCTTCGTTAGAGGTTTTCAATTCACTTGAACAACGGCTTAAATCAATCTCACCGTTAGTTTTACGAACATACTCCAGCAGCACATCCTCCAAACACCGATTCTCCACCTTCAAAGAGAACTCTTTAATCTCAGACTTCTTAAACGAAAACATCGTTTGCGAAGGCTCAAAACCAGTTTCATCCGTGGTTTTACGCCCAATCATTTGTGACGAACTAGCCGTTAGGGCAACAAGTTCTCTGATGGGCGTTTTCTCCTTCACTGGAGCACTTGCGGGTGGTTCGGGAAGAGACTCAGACAATTTCTGCTCCATAAAACAAGAAACTTCTTTAAGAATCTCCTCTCCTGCCTCCGTTTTCTTGCCGACAGGAATTAAGGACTCATCACCTGAAATCTTTGCGGCGTGAAGTGTCTCTTGGATTGCGTCATTAACATTATTAAGCTCAGAACTGACGTCCGGTAAAACCTGGAATAAATCCTGCGAGACATTCTGGAGCAGTCGCAAGGCAGGTTTTAAGTCAACTACAATATCGCTCATTTCTTTTATTGTTTCAAGCCGAAGAATAACACGTTCGATAGCTAACTGAACGTTATGAAGAAACTTAACGAGTTTACGTACTTCTGCAATCTCGGTTGCGCACATTGCAGCGCGTTCTTTATTATTCTTTTTAAGAGCCCCCATGCAGGTTTCAAAAAGCACGCGGTCTCTCTCTTTAAGGCGAAAACTAGCCTGTTCTAACTTGTTTTGCTGAATCTTTAGCGTATAAATAGATTTATTGGCGACATCACGTATGGGGGGAGGGGTGGAATTAGTTAGACTCTTGATGTCTTGTCCCTCCGCGACCCGTCACGCTATCCTTTTGGCCTAGATGCCGGCTTTTCCGATTTCTTTAACGTAAACAACAACGGGAGGTTCTGGAAGCTTTGGCTCTGAGATTTTTGGTGTATCGTTAACTTGTTCAGCGTAAACCTTGCTGGTTTTCTGCATTGGTGGCGGGGTTTGTGTTTGTTCGCCAAGTAGTACGCTTGAGAGTTTGCTTTTAGTAAGCTCAAAGTCTGCCTTTTCAGAGGTGGCACGTTTTAGCGTTTCTTGCAACAGAGTGAAGGCCGCCTTGTAGTTTTCTTCATCTATTTTGCCGATTTCATGTTCGATTTCAAGGCTTGCAATGGCATAACTAAGAGAAGATATTTCTTCGTCACATCGCTCGATTTCAATGCCTGCTTCATCAATAATCAGTTGAGCATCTTTTTTCAGTGAGGACATAACATTTTCAAAGCTGTTGTGAAGTTCTTGGTAGAGTTCAGGTGCGATCTTTCTTTTATCTGACAAGTCCTTTAGGGCCTGATCCTTTCTCCAAATGAGGGGAATCTGATCACATAATGTGTTTGCTTGAGATTTTATTTTTGAGATGAATGTGACTTCAGCACCGTTAAACCGCAGGTGCTCGATGGGCTGTTTTGAGAACTGTCCATCGCCAAACTCAATAAATACTGCGTCAAATTTTCCATTAGGGGTTAATGCGAAGGATGCTACTTTTCCAATTACACGACCATATTCATTTTTGATTGGTTTGCCAATAGAAAGAAAAAGATTGGAGTTAGACACTTATTTTTTTCCTCCTTTTAGAACGTGGTTTTCTCTGCTTCTGAACTCGGAGATGCCGGCATTCCTGGGGGCAAGTCTGGGAATTTGTCCTTTATCTTCTGCTCTGCAACTGTTGCTGCTTCAACGAGAATCTTTGATGCATCCTCGTTTACTGCATCGAAGTTTAGTGTCATTCCGCTGCCTTGGCCTGCTTCAATCATGATTCCGCTCAGCATGTTTCCGATTTCGCCGAGTTCGTTCTCTGCTTCAGGGAACACACTTACTAAGCCTGCTCTGACTGAGCGCAGAACACCCACGGCTGGACCCAGAGTGGATACTACGTCTCCTAGTTCGGATACTGTTCGTAACCTTAATGTGATTTGTTCCAGGGCAAGTTTAGCATTCATGATTAACTTGGACATTTTGCGAACTTCAGCTAGCTCGTTGGCAAAAACGTTTGCGCGGGCGCTGTCGTGTTTCGTGTAAGCGTCAACTATTCTTGCAAAGATTGCTTTGTCTCTTTGAGTAAACCTGTCGGTTGCTTGGTCAAGCTTTTGAACTTGAAGCTCGATGCGTCTGACGGCAAAGTCGAGTCGTGGCTTCAATGGTCCTGGCGGCTTTACAGCATCTTTAATGCGATTCGTGAATGGCTCATCTTCCCGTTTATTTTCCCACTTTTTTGCGAATCTTTCTGACAAATTAATTACCTCTAAAAGACACACTGCAAAAATCAATCTTATACATTGTTAATATGGCAGAAATATGCACGTATATATGTACAGCTATACACCGTGAAAAAAGGGGTTTTTTGCTTTAACTAGAAGAGTTAAAGACGGTGTCAGCGCTTGAGCGATTATACAGAAACATGTAAGTTAGACTAAAAAGAAACGCGAGATAATGCTAACTTAACAGGTGAAAATGAATGAATAGCAGAGTTAAAGTATTCAGCATAATAGCTATTTTGGGTTTCATAGCAGGCGTTATTGCACAAGCCACAGCAACCTTTGTCATCCCATGGCTAGCAGATGTTTTACCATTACTGGGCAATCTTACAAGCTTTATTGTTGCAGGATTTGCCGGTGCAGTCCTAACCGTAGTGCTAGTCGGCGTTTGGGCATACATGACCAGACGAAGAGACCCATACTAAAAAGCGCCTACTTCCCAGATCCCTTTCTTTAGTTACCCTAGCTCTGACTTTTAATTGAATTCCGACGAGTCTTCCTCTTGTACAAAAGCGCTCCTGTTACCGAAATAGAAATTATCGTAATAACCGATGCTGCTATCATATAATATTCCTCTGGCAATCCTTCTCGGGGTGTATCCTCAGGCAGAAACGAAGGGTCTGAAGGCGAATTGGTTGGCGCTGTTGGCTTGAGCGTGGGCTCTGTAACAGGGGATGAATTGTCTCCATTGGAGTTTTGTGACGGATTGAGTGCCGCTGGGGAGCCATCAGATACACCAGACGGGGCTGATGGACTGGGCGCAGGGTCGGACTTTTTTTCAATTTTTTCGATGGCAAATCTTGCGGCTGTCACGATTAAACCGTTTGACACTCCCATGTTATTATCTGTTAATACTCGGCCGTTTTCATCAACTCCTTGGTTGTATCCTTTCACGGGAGGCGGAAGCTGGCTGATTAGGTAGTTTACCATATTCTGAGCGAACGTTGTGTTGTAAATAGCCAGCAATCCCACGGCTGCTTTCAAGAAAATAATTGGAGCCATGTCTACTTCACGGTTTTTTTCATCGTCGGTTTGGCTGATGTATTGTACCACCCACATGCGCCCGTCAGGCATGACAACCCACTCATAAGCGCTTGAAATATGACTGAGCCCGGTACTTCCTTCACTAAACGCAACATACTTTCCCGTTAAATTGTACTTGACTTCATGGGCATAGTAAACCTGCCTTGTTAAGTCTAACAATCGGTCGTCATTTTTTTCAAGTTCAAAGATGCACATAAGCAAAGGATCACACGATATCTTGGCTTTTGGCAAGACTATTCCATTATATTGGATTTCTTCCAAAGACAAGATAAAGTCTAAAATGCCATTGGCTTTAGCCGAGAACCGCACAGGCCAAAAACCTGCAAAACCAAGAGTGACATAGTAATCGTAAATGTTGGGCTCTCTAACACCGCTCTTCATTTCATCAAGTAGATAATCAGCTATGATTTTTTTAGGTTCAAGGTTTGTGCGATTGTAAACAATATAGTCGATTCTAGAGGTCAAGCTTGAATCATAATTTTTAAGGTTCTTTAAAGCCACCAACAATTTGCCAGTGTCAGCAGCAACTGTGGGGTCGTTCCCAAAGTTTTGATAATTTTGAGCCGAATACCACAAGTAAGGGGTGCCATCAGGCATTAATGGTCGCTTTTCTAGAAAGATTAGTACTTTGTCAATTCTGTCATCTGCCCCCCAGATGCCTGTGCGGTTTATAATGCCTATTTTTTCAGCATCCATGATGGCTTGCAAGTAAAAACCAGCATCCCAATCCGTAAAATAGGGAAACCCGATATCTGCACCTGCAAGACCTGTTTCAGCAATTACGCCAGCGCCAGGCTGAAAATAATTCCACGCATTATTAGCTAAATTTGTCCAGTAAACTTTAGACTCATTTGTAGCCTCATTAGTGTTTGTGCTCAAGCTAATGGCTGTGATGGAAGCAGTGAAAAGTAAGGTAAGGAGAAGAAACGTTGTAAATTTAATTTGTAAACTCTTAACTTTCATGCTTCAAACATCCTTAAAGCCTTAAGCTGAAAGTCAACAGGTCAAGCGTGACCGAAATGGCAAAAGCAGTAGCGAACAGCACCTATGGATAAGATAAGTGAGATTTCATTTCTTAAGTTAAGCAATATTGTTAAAAAACATATGTTGTCGTTGTAACACAACATTGCCTTAATCAAAAGCACATTCTTGCTACAAACAGGAAACTCAAACCAATCTAAAAGCGTAGTCTGCTAGTGAATCGGTGTAGCGTTCAGAAGATGCCGATTTTAGATCAAAAGCTGGTCATAGGCTTCCTCTAAGCCATATTTTCACGGTCT
>QYYE01000111.1 GCA_003589585.1 Candidatus Bathyarchaeota archaeon | reverse complement strand
TGCAGCCCATGTTTGCAGATTTAGCGGCTTTTACCCCGAAAATTGAATCCTCAACAACCACGCACCTCTCAGGCGGACTTTCAAGTTTTGAGGCGCATTTTAAGAAGATTTCAGGGTCAGGCTTAGACCTTGAAACAGCCTCCGCCGTCAAGACCACTTCAAAGCAGTCCTGCATATTCTTTGCTTTCAGCATACTATCGATAACTGCCAAGCTATTCATCGAGGCTAAACCTATCTTGATTTTGCCCTGCAACGCCTCCAAAAGCTCCCGTGCACCCTTAAAAAGCTCCACTTCACCAGTCAACTCAATCTCAAAGGCGTTTTTTCTTTCAATCAAGCGCTTAACCAGTTCCTCATCAAAGCGCACGTTGGCTGACCGAAGAATATCCCGAAAGGTCTCAGCCGCGCCAACCCCGATGCGGCGCTCAATGTACTCGTTGGTTACATTGCAGTTGATTTCGCTCAGCGCCTTCTGGAAAGAAATCACAATTACTCTTCTTGTGTCCGCAAGGGTGCCGTCCCAATCAAAAATTACCGCTTCAAACATTTTAGGTCTTACTAGTTTAGATTTAGTTTTTCTCGTATGGCTTGGCTTTTCTTGGTGGCTTCTTCGATGGCACGCATTAGGGCTGGGCGGATTTGGCTCTGTTCGATTTGGTAGATGGCTTCAATTGTTGTTCCGCCAGGCGTGGTGGTCATGTCCCTTATTTTCGCAGGGTCTTCCTTGAGGTCCACAACGAGCTTAGCCGTGCCCAAAACGGTTTGGGCTGCACTGGTTAAGGCTATGTTGCGGGGTAACCCAACCTTCAAGCCAGCGTAAGTCAAAGCCTCAATAATAATAGACAAGTAGCCCGGTCCACTGCCGCTTAAGGCTGTTATGGCATCCATGTATTTCTCGTCAACTTCCTCGCAAACCCCCATCATGTTAAGGAGCGTTTTGATTTTCTCCTTATCCTCATCAGAAACGTTTTCTTCGCAGCAGTAGGCGGTGTAGGAGGCTTGCACCAGCGCGCCAAGATTAGGCATAATACGCACCAGTTTAGCTTCAGGAGCATGTTTCTTCAAAAATTTCAAAGGCACCGTCGCAGCCACAGAAACCATCAGTTTGCCTTTGGCTTCCTTGCTGATTCCTTTGAGTACAGTTTCTACGTCGCCTGGCTTAACGATTATGAAAATTATGTCAGCAGCCGAGGCAGCTTTACTGCTATCTGTGGACACTTTCACGCCGAGACTTTCAAACTCCTTGAGCCTCTCCGTTTGGATGTCAACGGCGGTTATTTTTCCCTTGTATTCGCCTTTTAGCAGGCTTTTGATTATGGCGCCGCCCATCATGCCAGCGCCGATTACTGCGATTTTGTCGTTCATGACCTGTTTCACTCTCTTGATGTTTAGAAACTGTCGGTTTTGCTCTTAAACTTTTGTTGCCCAAAATAAGGTTACTTGCTTGCCGCCATGTCTCTGAGCAGTTTATGCATGGTTAGGGCAGGTACGTTGGTTTTGATGCCTCTTGAGTTGAAATGCGTTGAAACCGCCTGGAAACCGTTGCTGCGAATTGCGTCAATGAAAGCCTGAAGAGGTGGTGAGGGCAAATTAAGTTTTCCGCTCAACTTATCAACCACATAGTAAGTTATGGGCGCCACCGCTTCATCTCTTGTTAGAGTTAGGAGTTTTGTGATTTTTGCGCTGTTCTTGAAAGCAACAAGCTTGTTTTCCTCCAACATCTGCCGACAAAAGCCCTCGTCCAAAATACTTCCTATCCACAATGGTCCGGCATAATCCATTTTTGACCCGCATTCGGGGCACTGCTCAATTTTTTTGTCAAAGGGGTTGCGGGTGGTTTCGCGGTGGAAGCAGTTGAAGCAGTGCAAGATATAGCCGAGGTTTTTTAGGCTCTCATCAGCCTTCTTAGCGCCATAGGTGATTTGAGAGTAAACCCGAATGTAGTGCTCGCTGCTGTGGCTGAAAACCACGCGGATGCCTATGTCATGTTTTGCCGCTAAAGTGGCAGTGCAACCAGCTAAAAGCCGAACCGCAAGCTCGTGGCAGTACTCGGTTCGTAGCGGTCGTCCACCGTATTTTCTAAGGCAGGCTTTTGCGTGGACTCCGCAGAGCGGTGCAAGGTCTGTTGCTGTTGAAGCCAGCAAGCCTTTATTTCGGATTGCTCGCAGGGCTGAACCTAAGTATAGTGCTGGGGTGCCGAACGGGTCAACGTCAACTATGTCGAAGCGTTTTTTGGGTGAGGCGTGGCAGCTTAAAAGGCAGTTGGCATCCTTATGCTTAACCGAAACCAGATTTTCAAGCCCGTTGAGCTGCACGTTATGCTTAGCAAGCCTAAACGCCTGCTCATTAATATCGCCCTCAACCACTTTTTTAACGCCGCTGATTTCAGCGGCAAACCGCACACCACGGATACCCTGACTGGTTAGCGGGTCGCAGATGCTGATTTCTCGGTTAACCATACGCTGGTAAGCCTGAAAAGCGAGAACGGTTAGGTCGCGGTTGAACTCCATGACGGGATTGTAGAACACTGGAGCTTTAGATGGCGCATAATCGGAGGGCACAACACCGTACGCTTCAAGTTTTGGCACTAGAACTTGGACTTTGCCTTCCCTGATTATTTCGCTTGGGAAATCTGCCTTGTACTGGTTTTCAGTCATAGTGCGTGCTCCAATGCGTGTATGAAAAGAATTTTAACGGCATATTAGACTTCTGGTAGTATATGGTGCAAAGCCTTGTCAAAGAGAATTTTGCTCTTAACAGGCAACCCCGGAGTAGGAAAAACAACGGTGCTCACCAAGACGGTGGAGGCTTTAAAAGCGAACGGTGTCAGTGTTGGCGGTATGATAAGCCGCGAAGTAAGAGAAAGCGGCGCTCGGGTGGGGTTTGAAATCCTTGATTTGACCAGTTCAAGGCATGGTTGGCTTGCGCACGTAAACCAGAAGAGCGGGCCACAGGTCGGCAAGTACCGAGTGAACCTTCAAGACCTAGACCAAATCGGCGTAAAAGCCATAGAGCAGGCACTGGAAAAATGTGATGTTGTCGCCATTGACGAGATTGGTCCCATGGAGCTTTTCTCACAAAAATTCAAGCAAGCTGTAGAGCAAGCGTTGGAGGGCAAGAAGCCGATTTTAGCGGTTGTTCACTGGAAGGCTAAAGACCCGCTGATAACTGGGGCTAAACAAAGGGAAGACTCAGAAACCTTTACGGTAACCCTGGCTAACAGAGACAGTTTGCCTGACCAATTAAAACGAAAAATTTCAGAACCGCTTTAACCGACTTATTCGCTTGTTTGAAGCTTTGGAGGCTGACATATTTGCCACATATTAGAAACTCCATGCAGAAACTATAGAGGGGTAGGTCAATATTGCCGTTTTTAAGCGCCATTAACATGTTGATAACTGCTGCTTGTATGGAGAGGAAGGTACTGTTAGAGTAGCAACACTTCCAAAATCCACTTACCCTAGCTTTAAAATAATTAGGATATAGAATGATGGTTCGGCCGTAGGAGCTTTGATTATTGGTTGGGTGTTGATTTGTTTTGGGCTTTTACGGAAAAGCACGCTTTAACCGCCCCATACTTCGTCGATAGGTTTTTATGTTCCGCTTAAATGTGATAGGTGTCATCAACATATATTAAACAGCTAACAAATGGATTGATGGACCAGTATGGTAAGAAAAGCAAGAATACGCCTCACAAGCACCGATTACGGCAAACTCGAAGAGGTATGCGAAGAACTGAAAAGTATAGCTTCTAAAACAGGCGTGAAAATCAACGGTCCAGTCCCGCTACCCACAAAACGCCTCAAAGTACCCGTGCTGAAAGCTCCATCAGGCTCAGGCACAGCAACATGGGACAGGTGGGAGATGCGCATTCACAAACGCTTAATCGACATCGACTCTGAAGAGCGGGTTATGAGAAGAATAATGCGCATCCGTGTGCCCGAAGAAGTCCACGTAACAATCGAACTCATCTAGCTCTAAAAATTATTTTTACTTTTAATTTGCTTTCACTTAGCGAAGAGCTTAAAGCCAATTAGATTCAAGCAGTTAAGAGGTGAAACTGATGAAAGAATGGCGATGTATACAAGTTGGGCACCATGAGAACGTAGGCAGAGCCATTGAAGACTGGGAAAAGCAAGGTTGGCGCCTCCACACCTACACTACAGCTGGTATGGGTGAAGGGTTTAACAAAATAGTTAATCATTATTTGCTGTTTGTCAGAGGCGAATAAACCTCTGCCTTTTTTGACTTAGCAAGAAAGGAAAGCGCGATTAACATTTTAGAACAAGAGGTAAGTCACAATTGTTAGGGCGACAGCAACCGCAAACATTACTGCCCAAACCTTCTTGTTAAAGCTAAAAATTTTATAGCCATCCAACACGCCGAACGGAATCAGGTTAAAGAGGGCAATAAACGCGTTAATGTATGCTGCAAAAAACAGCGGTATCGCATAAATGCTCGGAAACACCAGAAAAGCGCCCAGAAGAACCCCTATGCAAAAGAGAATGTTAGTTACTGGTCCAGCAACAGAAATCTTTACAATATCGTCTCTGTTGGGTGAACCGCCAATCATCATGGCGCCTGGCGCAATTAACCTGAAGGGCAGAAACACTGAAGCAAACGTTAACAGTGCCCCCCAAGTTGTCAAACGGAACTCAGCCCACAACCCCCTCTTTTGCGCTATGACTTTGTGCGCTATTTCATGCGCCAAGAAAGAGGCTGTGACAAGCGTTGCAAAAACCGCCATCATACCCCAAGTCCACTCAAACCAGAAACTACCAAAAGCATTCCCATACAATCCGATGGAAAACCCAATGCCGACTACAAGCAGTGCGGCAATTGATATATGTTTGAGTTCTTTGGGGCTAAAGTAAACTGGCCTCTTACGCTTAAACGGTTGCCCACCAAACGAATACGTGTACTGATACGAATTATATGTTGGAGCAGCAGTTACTTGTTCTTGCCTTTGGGCACGCGCAAACCCTATTCCTGAGCATGCATGATTCTCTGGCAAACGGTGTTCACTGCAGAACTGGCCACCGCAAAATGGACAGTGAAACGGAAGAACAGTTTCCTGCATGCATACTTGGCATTTCATGTCGTGTTGCCTTTAAGGTTAAGTTGCAATTAGTGGTTTATATTTTTCCCCAAATTTTTCGTTATTTAACCATAAACAAAGTTAGCAAAAAGCAGAGAACTATCTGTTCTTATACACTGAATAAACAAGCAATGCCACATAGTAACAAATTCCAAAGATGCCAAACCAAAAGCAAAGCAAGTAAACCCCAAGTGACCCAGAACTCAGATTTAGCATTGGATTTACTGGTAACGGAAAGAATGGCTGCATTTCACCATACAATAAAGCATCAAACAATAAATGAAGCATTGTACCAAAAACGCCAGCACATAGGAAAGATTTCAGTTTTAAGGGGCTATTTGTTTCAAGTTTACTCTTTCGATAGAATGGCTGCATGGGTCTTTCAAGTTTGAACGTTAAATAGCCCAAGACAAGTCCAACTGCGAGAGCGGCAAGTAATGTGTGTAGGTAGCCATGCAAAGGATAATTTAACCCAAAATACAAAGTCAACAAAGGCTCAATGTCTAAAATTACATTAGCCACTATGAAGGTTGGCACATGCATATATTTTCTAGCTGGAAGTCCTATCGCTAAAGCTGGACCCAAATGTAGCAGAGTAAAGGGCATACCGCAAAATATGGCGTGAAACAGCTGTTATGTTTTTTGGTAATCGTCTTGGTGGTCTTTTTCTGAAAGTCTCAGATTTCCGTCACTTAAATTGCCGCTATGGCTGCACTACTCTTATATAGCTCCCGTATACATCTGAGTAATAGTGTATACAAGGTGAAGACATGACAACCGAAGTCTTATCAGTAAGAGTCAAGAAAAGCCTCAAAGACGAAGCTGAAAAGCTCGGTATCGATTTGAAAGCAGCCGTGGAAGAGCTTCTTGAGGAACTCGTGGCTGAGAAAAAAGCAAAAGCACAAAAAACTGCCAAAGAACTCCGCGACCTAATGGACGTTAAACCTGAGGAATGGGTAAGCGATGTCAAGGCAACGAGACACGAAATGTAAGTATCTTATAGACACTTCAGCTCTCTACCCAATACTAGTTTCTGGCGTTACATTAAACGCTGAGGAATCCGCAGTAACTACCTTAACAGAGTACGAAGTTGGAAATGTCCTGTGGAAAGAGAATAAGCAAAACAAACTCAAGGACCACAAAAAAATAGCAATGATTTTTTCTGAAGCAATTCGCCCTCTAAGAAAGATGGAGATCGACTCATTAGCTAACGTTTTGGCATTTGCAATCGCACGACAGCTTACTTTTTACGATGCCTCATACGCATATATCGCAGAAAAAGAAAATATACAATTGGTCACAGCAGATACGGATTTATTAAAGAAGTGCAAGGCGGCAATTGCAATAAAGGACATGCAGTAGTCAAGGGCTTTTACATAAAGTAAACGCAAAAACGCTTAAAACTGATGCGCCAAATATCAGAGAGGCAGGGGAAACAAGAGGAGTCACAGCGCGCTTGAAGGCATTTAGCTTTGTTCACGCTTCAGACCTGCATTTGGGTTATGCACAGTACGGTTTAGAAGCCAGAAGACAGGATTTTGATGGTGCTTTCAAGGAAATTGTGGACAAAGCA
>QYYE01000110.1 GCA_003589585.1 Candidatus Bathyarchaeota archaeon | reverse complement strand
TAATTTCTCAGAAGACTCTACCAACGTAAAATTGAGAAAAGGTCGGGATGAATTGACCGTTAGTAAAGAGGAGCCAGATTCTTCCTTTACCTGTGGCTTAGTTTTGGATAAACAACGTCTTAACACTATATTGGAAAATATCCCTTCAGCTATAGTTGTCCTTGAAAAGCCAGATGGTAAAGTAACGTATGCCAATAACAGAGCTATTGAACTGCACGGCATGAATCCATGCGGTCTAGTACTAAAAGAACACCCGACTAGCCTGCGCATATATTCGCTTGATGGCAAGATTTGCCCTATTGAGGAGCTTTACACTTATAGAGCATTATTCTTTGAGGAAACAGTGCGTAATGCACCCATAATTATTGAGCGCCCAGACGGCCAACGTTTTATCGTCAATGTCAGCGCAAAACCACTGTATGATAAGGATGGCAAAGTGAATGCTGCCGTAGCAATTTTTGATGATGTTACTGAGCGGGTTAAAACTCAGGAAGCTCTTGAGGAAAGCGAGGCAAGACTAAACATGGCGCAGCAAATTGCTCATGTTGGGAATTGGGAGTATTACGTCCGAGAAGATAAGGCAATTTGGTCAGAGGAGCTGTTTCGCATATTTGGTTTGAAGCCTCAAAAATATGGGCCAAACGTTAACCAATATGTGGCTCTGATTCATCCGGATGATAGGGAGAAAATAAACCAGACGATGGAGCAAATGCTCTTTGAAGGTACAAAGTACAAGGGAAGTTTTGATTACCGCATCGTTCTCGACGACGGTTCCATCCGCACTATACATTCTGAGCGAATGGTAAAAGAGGTTGACAACGAAAATAAACCAGTCAGGATAATTGGGGTAGAGCAGGATATAACTGAGCGCAAGCAAATTGAGCGAAAAATTGAAGAATACACTAAAAACTTGGAGAGGCTTGTGGAGGAGCGAACCAAGCAGCTTAAAGACGCTGAGCGTTTAGCGGCTATTGGACAAACCGCGGGCATGATTGGTCATGATATTCGAAATCCCTTGCAGGCGATTGCGGGTGAATTGTTTTTGATGAAGCAGGAAATTGGAACTTCTCCTGACAGTCAATGCAAACGGGATGTGCAGGAAAGCTTGACTTCTATTCAAGAGCAGGTGGATTACATGAACAAGATAATTTCTGACCTGCAAGACTACGCAAGACCACTCAAGCCTGAGTTGGTAGAAGTTGACCTTTGCATTACTATTCCGCAATTGCTTACGACTGTTAGTGTGCCAAGCAATATTGAGGCTCTTGCAAAGTGTGATATGCGAATGCCAAAGATGAAGTTAGATTTAACTTTCCTCAAGCGCATCTTAGTTAACCTAGCCACAAACGGGATTCAAGCCATGCCCGACGGCGGTAAACTCACCATAAGAGCTTTCGAGGAAGACAGCAGCGTTTTCATTACAGTGGAGGATACTGGCGTTGGTATACCAGACGAGTTGAAACCTAGAGTTTTCCAGCCGCTTATGACTACCAAAGCTAGAGGACAGGGCTTTGGATTAGCCGTTGTCAAACGCTTAGTAGAAGCGCAGGGGGGCACTATAACCTTTGAAAGCAAAGCTGGCGAAGGAACAAAATTCAAAATACAATTCGCAAAACAAAGCAAGTAAAGCTTAGCATTGGCTGGTTTTCTCACCACTATTTTTAAGTTCAAGCATAGTATTTACTATTCTGCCCTAATTTCAGGGCACAAAACTAGTATTGGGGCCTGTCGTCTAGTACGGATTATGACACCGGCCTGCGGAGCCGGAGGTCCTGGGTTCAAATCCCAGCGGGCCCGCCACTCTCACTTGTTATTTTTATTGCACGTTTCCACATTGTGACTGAATTATTCTCGTGAGCGATAACAAAGCAGCTATACTAACGCTTCATTCAAATTTCACTGATTTTAAGACTACCTTTATAACTTAAAAACGCCAAAATACACGACTGGTGGCAATGGTAACAAAGGCACTTAAAAGAAAAGAAGTAGAACTGGGATTTATCCAGATACCATCCAGAGGAAGAGCCGATCTTCTAGGTGAACAAGCATTGCCTTTTGATACCATGTTAAATGATATGCCTGCAAAAGTGGATAAATATGGGCGAATCTGGTCAGAATGCCTCCGCCAGAAATTTACACTCGATACTTGCGTAACCATTAGCAAAAGCCCGAATGGTTTTAAATTAATTCTTGATCAAAAAGGGCAGTCAAGCAATTCTCTAGATAATGAATCTGAACACCAAACACTTATCTCTATTGATAACGGCGTCCTATCACTACCGCCTAAATCTACTGAACCGTTTTTTAAAACTAATTCAACGTGCATTTTTAGTGAAGATATACTAAAAACAGATGTTATCGAAAAGGATAGCATAGACCTTGTCGTTACTTCGCCTCCTTATTGCATTGCCGTTAACTATGAAAATTATGACGATGGAATCCCTTACGAAAATTACTTATCGTTTTCAAGAGACTGGCTGAAAAGATGCTATGACTTTGTTAAGAAAGATGGGCGGCTTTGTCTTAACATTCCTTTGGACAAGAACAAAGGTGGCCAACAAAGTGTATATTCAGACTTAACAAAAATCGCCAAGGAAATAGGGTGGAGATATCAGTCTACAATAATCTGGAACGAACAAAACATTTCAAGAAGAACTGCTTGGGGCTCCTGGTTGAGCGCCTCAGCACCTTTTGTGATAGCGCCTGTGGAAGTAATTGTTGTTTTGTATAAAGAATCTTGGGTAAAACTAAGAAAGGGCAAATCTGACATTTGCAAGAAAGATTTCATCGACTGGACTAACGGTGTATGGAGTTTCAACGGCGAAAGCAAACGTAGAATTGGGCATCCAGCACCTTTTCCTATAGAACTCCCTAAGCGTTGCATAAGACTGTTTAGCTATGTAGGCGATGTTATCTTGGATCCTTTTCTGGGGAGTGGAACAACTCTTCTTGCCTGTTTAGAGACAAATCGACTAGGAATAGGGGTAGAAATCAACAAGAACTACTGTGCACTAGCGGAGAAGAGGATTAAGCAATACATGTCTCAACAGAAATTATAGGGTCTTTTGGTTACCCGTATAGATGAATTTGGAGTCCTCTTCAGCCCATCGCACTATGTCATCAGGGAGCTCTTCAAGATGCCTAACTATTCCCCCAAACGCAGTGCATTCGTTTGGTTTTTTCTTAGGACAAAACTTTTCGAGATTTTCTACATAAACTGCCTCTAAATAGGATTCTGCCAGCATTCTATCTTTCGTTGGTTTTTCAGGTGTTCCCCATTCGGATTTCCACACGGGACCCTTTTGCCCTCGACCAGCATCCGGTGTAACAAGCACAAACTTGGTCCGCGACCACATTCTAAATAAAACACCATAAAACAAGGTTTCAGTAAATCTGCCATGAAGGCTGAGCTTGCAACTTACTACAGCAACTACAATATTGTCTTTTACAACAACAATATCGATGTCTCCCCACAATGATTCTTGAGCTGTTTAAGCTTTGGTTGGAATCGATAGTTTTCTCCACAACGGAGTGTTTCGCGCTATCTTATCACCTTTGATAACTGTTAACCCTGTTCCTTTCAATCGGTCGTTAAGAAAAGCCTCGACATAATTTTCCCATTCTCTGCCCATCCTTTGAACTCTTGATTGACGTTCAATAGCGGTTTCTTTCTCCATTCAATTTCGTCCCGTTGAAACAATCGTCTTATTGTTATAACAATTTAAAATTATCGTAGCCTGATGAAGCAGTGTCGGATTATGCTCAAAACGCAAGCTGAAACACTTTCCCAATATGTCGGTCGCCAACCTAATTTTTAGTTGAGCCTGCCCTTGAATCTATATGTAGTGGAGGGGGGTAGTGGGGAGAGCAACAGCAAACTAGCCATTCTTACGATAACGATGCAGCTGGACCTTCCTTGAAGCCTGATACAGCAGGTTGCTTATGGTGATGGCGAAGGCTGGATAAGCTGGCAGGAGGTACCATTCAAGTTTTGTTTGAGCCAAAGTGAACACCAAAAGCACAATCGCTATCCAACCGAGAATTAATGTATCCGATTTTTGGCGCTTGATGAGGGAGTTGAAGGCGCAAAGCCCCGCTGCAAAAGGCAGCAGCGTTACCCAAAGCGGGTTTTCCCTATTAACCAGATAACTAAAATAGAATAGGTAACCGCCAGCGTGACCCTCAATCGGACTAACCGCCCTAGTAAAGGTGGAGTAGACAAAATAGCAGTCCCAAAAGTCCCTAAAACTAAGACTCATGTAAATCAGCCAAGGCGTAAAAATCAGGGCAGCCACGCCCAAGAAGAGGACAGTTCGTTTGGTAAACAAAAACCGTATGCTTCTCTGTGTTACGGCAAGATATGGAAGGAAGATTAGTGGAGTCAGAAATGCTGAAACCAGCTTTGTCATTAACGCTAAACCAAAGAACAAGCCGCTCAACGCTGCATACTGAGTGGTATTTTGCGTTTGTTCACTTGCCAACAGCGAAAAGTAAATGCTGGCTAAAATGAAGAAGATGAGGGGAACATCAGTCATCGCGTGTCTTGCAAACTCGAAAAAGGTGAAAAAAGTACCTAAAACCACTGCTGAGAGAAAGCCTACATGTAAGTTGTAGAGTTTCTTTCCCAAATAAAAGATAAGAACTAAGGATAAGGTGCCGAACATTGGGTTCCAAAATCGTGTGGCAAAGTTGTTAACGCCGAAAACTTGGTAGGAGAGAGACATCAGCCACATGAAAAGCGGAGGCTTACCTGTCCAAATCGCTAAATCGCCAAAGGCATAAGGAGTCAGGTAGTCTCCAGTTTTAAACATGTGAAAAGCCATTTGGGAATACGTTTTTTCGTCAGCAACCCAAAGATGCCCACTCCCCAAGTTGGCAAAGAATACTGCAGAAAAGCCCAAAATTGCCAAAAAGTAAAGGGCTTCAGTGTGCGCCAAAAACCAAGAGGGCTTTTCGCCTGAAAGGTTCATGGATTGGGTGGCTTGTTTAGCTTTCTTTTTTGAGTAGACAAAGAGCCCGAGGGCTAAAATAGCCAGGACGCCTACAGCACACGCAATAACGTTGATGGCAACAGTTGTCCACATTAGATTGGCGAATTGTGAAGGCAAGTTCTCAACGGTAGAATCGCATAGGGAAAAAGCGTAAACATTGTGGTCATGCGAACCAACATAGAGAACACCGTTCACAATGGCTGGCGAAGAATCCACATAATTTCCAGTCTCATAGCTATACTTCTTTTCTCCAGTGAAAGCATCAAAACAGTAAAGGCTGTAGTCTTCAGAGCCCACATATACGTTGCCGTCTGCAATTGCAGGCGAAGACCAAACCCAATAGCCAGTTGGCGCCTGCCAAATTTTTCCACCATCTGAAGCGTTTAGGCAATAAACATTGTTGTCCTCGGAGCCAACATAAACGTGCCCGTAGGCAATGGCAGGAGAGGAGGATACTGAGTTTTCGGTTTGGTACTTCCAAATTTGGGCGCCTGTGGAAGCGTTCAAACCAACAACATACCCTTCTTTAGAGCCTATGTAAACATAGCCATTGCTTATAGAAGGCGATGAAACAACACTGCCGGTATGGCGACGCCAAATTTCCCTGCCAGTAGAGGAATTGAGGGCATAAACATGATAGTCCTCAGTAGCAAAGTGCACCACTCCACTTGAGATAGCAGGAGACGAATCCACAGGACTAAGAGTTGGAAAACTCCACAGCAAGGTTCCATCAGAGGCATTGAAGCAGAAGAAATCATGGCTCCCAGAACCTATGAACAAGCGACCATCCACAACCACAGGGGAAGACAGCACAAAGCCTCCGACAAAAGATATCCAAACAGGCAATCCTGTGACAACGTCTAGGCAGTAAACCCAGCCATCATACGAACCCACATATACATTCCCGTCAGAGACGGCAGGTGACGAGTTAACTTCATGCACGGTTGTAAAGTTCCACAATAGCTCTCCGTTTGAAGAGTTGAGGCAGTAAATGTTGCAGTCCTTGCTGCCTACAAAAACGCGACCGTCAACTACTGCGGGAGAAGACCATATTGCCGCGCTTGTTTCGTAAGCCCACAAGAGCTTGGCAGAATTCGCTGTACCGTTACTTGTTGTGTAGCCGCTGTGGTTTGGGTCATGGCGAAACATTGGCCAGTTGACGCTGTTGGATTCTGCGGTGAGGCTTGAGGCAAAGGACATTTCGTATGGTTGAGTTAGTATAAGGGAAATTAGGATGAGTAGCAACCAGTTGTGCGTTCTCATTGCCAACCCTGCAAGAAACCATCTGTAAGCACAGGATATATTAAACTATGCAACTCAGGGTTTTGCGCTTGTGCTTGTGGCAGCTTGCACAACCAGCAAGCAAACTAAACTGCAACCTGACGCCAAAACGCAATCTTCTGCACAAAGCGCTGGGTTGTTGTTGTGGAGGGGGAGGAGGGTCAACAGCTACTAATGAAAAAAACAAAATATTGCCCAACAGGACAGAAAAACCGTTTTTCTGCAAGCAAAGGCATCAATAAAAAACAAGAAAAACACAAAAAAGAAAGAACAGGAAAGAAAGGAAAAGAGCGGCTTATTTCAGCGGCACATACATTGAAGACCGAGAAGCACCAATACCAGGCGTTCCATGCCTAACTGGCTTGTTAGTTATCGCGAATTCGCCAAGGTAATGCCCAATCATCTCAGGCTTAATGTCCACCGTAAGGAA
>QYYE01000011.1 GCA_003589585.1 Candidatus Bathyarchaeota archaeon | reverse complement strand
CGATGAACGATAGCTACCATCGTGAGTTTTTTTTCTCCAGAGCCCATTCAGCCCCAACTTTTTCCAATTTTTTTGTGACTAAAAAAGGGGAAAGAGAGTTTTGGAATATGGCTTTTATGGTCGTTTTCTGGTGACTAGCAATGCAAGGACTGCGCCGACTATTGCGATTGCAATGATAATCGCTATGAGACCAGGTAGCAGATAGGTGTCAGCCATTGATGTGATTGGTTCTTGGGGTGGTGCTGGTGTTGCTGCTGCTGGGTCGACTGTGAACGCTGTTACTGCGTGTGATGGCCAGTAAGATTCACTGCCACCGAAGCTAGCGTAGGCAGTGTATTTGCCTTCAATGTCTGGCTGCCAATCCAAGCTGTAGAAGCCATCTGCATCGCTGGTGACTGTGCCGATTTCTCTGTAGTTGCCGTTAGCATCGACGACACTGATAGTTACTGCAACACCGGTAGCATCGGTTGGGCGTGGCTTTTGCATATACACGTACTCCATCCATGCGCCCATGCTCTCGTCGGAAACTGCTGGAACACCGTTGGGGAAACGTGCCGCTTGTTCAGCCTGTTTTGTGCCCGCTGCGATATCGGTGACTGTTCCACGGATTACAATTGAATCTCCCAGTTTAGTCGCGTACGCTGGTGCTTCCACTGTCATGGCGCTTGGTCCTTTGCCTATAACGTATACTTTCATGTCGTACATGTTGGCGAATGCTAAGTAGCCATCAGCAACAATAGCAGCGTTTGGTGCAGGTCCATACCGACCTGAGCCCCAGCCCATAATAGTCCAGATTTCTTCGCCAGTAGAGGCGTCAACGCAACGCAATAGTGCATCTTTGTAGAGGGGCGTGTTTGGAGAGTGTTCATTAGACATCAAGTAGAGTTTTCCGTCAGCAACAGCGCTTATCCAAATGGGACGATAGCCCCATGGTTGTTGGACGTCAAAGGTGCTGTTTCCAGGTCCGCCATTGCCGTAGCTCCATTTAAGTTGTCCTGTTTTTATGTCCCAAGCAGATAGGATTCCGCCCCAGCCAGCTTGGTACATGTTGCCATAAGCAGTGATAGCTAAACCGCTACCGCCGCCGCCAGTGGAAAACCACTCGTAGTCGGTGGAGGGATTTGTAGTTGGTCCCCAAAGCTTACTTCCATCAGCAAGGCTATAGCCATTGTACTGAAGAGTTTCGCGGTCAGCAGTGACGAAAACTCCTGCTTCAGGATCCCATGTTTGCAGTATGCGTTGTACGTTATTTCCAGCAGAAGTGTAGCTTTTTGTCCACAAAATGGTTCCTCTCGATGCGGGTTTCAGGCTTATTGCTGTAATGTTGGCTGAAGTCCAACCACCCAAAAAGGCGACAGGTGGGTCGGTTTGCATCATGAGCAAGACATTGTCGAGGCTGACTGCAGGATTTGCCCATGTTTGCAATCCCAAGTTAGCTACGCTCCATGTTCCTGGCCCTAAGTTTGGCAATGTAACGTTCCAGTCGTAAGTGGATTGTTTTGCCTGATAGCTGATTGCCCCGTTCAACGTTATTCCATATGCAGGTGTTTTTCCGCCTTCGCTTGTCCAGCCCCAGTCCCACATTCGAGAAGAGTTCCATTGAGCCAAAGTGTTAGTTCTGAAGTCGTAGACGTATCGTAGAACTTCACCATTTGGACCCACTATGGCTGCACCGTTCGGAACGCCTGTTGCGTTATAGACCCATTTTCCAGTCATCGCATCAAATCCTTGAGCAAAGTTGCTAGTGAACAAAATGCCTGTCGGAATAACACCGTGCTGGTTTGCAGAATCAACAGAATGCAAGTAGCCGAATGTAGGTAGACCGACGCCTGATCCACTATAGCCCATCTTGTCATTACGCCAGATTTCCTCACCTGTGCGCAAATCTACACCAACGTATCCACCGCCTGTTCCTGCATTACCCAGTGGTAGGTTATAGTAGAGTACGCCGTTTATTATTAGAGAATCCATCCATCTCCAGTCGTATGAGCCGCCCATGTAGAATCCTTCGCCTTCTGTGTCGCCGTACAATCCGCCTACAATGCCTCCTGCATCAAGCGGTTTTGACCACATGATGTGGGGGCTGTTGGGTGCTGTTCCGTATGGTTGTACTCTTTCGTCAATGTATGGTTGCCCGAGCCAGTTTGAAGAGATACCCCACCAATCAGTGTTCTGTGCTTCGATAGGTCTTGTCCAGTATTCAGTTGGAAGTGGATAGCTAGTTACAGGGGCAGGCAATGGCTCTTCTTGCACGGTCAACGTGATTGTCCTGCTGCTGGGAAGATAAGTATCGTTCTCATATAGTGCGCTTGCTGCAGATATTGTAGGAGTGTTTGCTCTGTTCCAGATATAGGTTTGTCCGGCATAGTCGAATTTGAGAGTGTAAGTGCCGACTTGATTGGGGACAAAACTATAGAATTGTATTCCAGTGGTATCCTGTATTGTGTCCCATTTTTGGGTGGTAACTGTGTTATCTGGCGCTGTAATAGTAAGCGTGTAACCTGAACGTCTAATAGTGTTGTGCGGGTACGCGTCTGGTAGAGGCATGCCAACCCACATTGAAATGTATGTTGGTTGTCCAACACCGACCGGGTTAGGCGAAACAGCCATCATAGCATAGGTCGCAATCTCTATTGGAGGTGTACGTGCGGTCGCGGCTGGTATAGCAATGATTGAGACAGCAAAAATCGCTATTAGAATTATCGCAATTGTGCTTTTTGTGTTTCTTGACAATCTATAGGTATTTGTTTTAGACATTTTTCGTTTTTCTCCTTGTTTTGTGAGCAATAACTTCGGTAATTTACTATTTAATATTTGCTAGGAGTTAGCAGTTATACTTGCAATTCTTAATTTATCGTTGAAAAATGTGAAACTAATACAACCATTTCTCGATGATTTGGGGCATACTTAACAGCATTCTTTTTAAGGCTGGAACAGAAGTCATAGAGGAGAATAAACATGCCCCTAGAAGAAACCATTGACGCCACAGACGTAAAAATACTGGAAATGCTGACAATAGACTCACGTACAAACCTTAAGATAATTGCAAGGGAGTGCGGACTCTCATCCAGTGCCGTACTTACAAGAATAAAAAAACTGAAAAACAACGGAACAATCGTGGGCACCCGTTTGAGCGTTAGGGAAGGCGCTTTAGGTTACCCCTACCAAGCAACCGTCGGTGTCACCGCTGAAGTCCCTCAAATTCAACGAGTTTCAGAAGAAATCCGAAATCAGCATAACGTTGTTGTATGCACAAAAAGTGTCGGAAAATACAACATGCTCTGCCTAGTTATTGCTGAGAGTATGGAGCAACTCGACAGGGCAACACGCAAAATTAGAAACATTCCCGGGGTAAAAGGAATTGGTATTAACGTAATCATTGAACGCGCCTATTTAAAATACGCAAGCGCCTTCAAAAAAGAAGCGTTAAAAAACAAGAACCAAAAGTTAGATGAAGTTGAAATAGCGATTATTAAAGAATTAATGATTGATTCACGATTGCCTTTTATAACAATCGCTAAAAAAATCAACGTCTCACACGAAACTATTAGAAAAAAATTCGAGAAGTTAAAAGAAAAGGGCATCATAACAGGTTGCTCAGTAATTATCGATTACTCAAAACTTGGTTATGAAGGTACAGCCTTTATTTTTATGACAAGCACTCAAGGAAGCGAAAAAACAAGTGTAATCGGAGAACTGAAAAAGCTTCCATCAATTCTTATGGTAAACTCGGTTATGGGGGCTTTTGATATAGTCGTTATGGCTTTATTTAAGAATCTGAGGGATTTCACAAGACTAGTGGATGAAATCCAGCAGATACCAGGCGTTGGACAAATAGATGTTTGCCTTGCCAACTTCACTTACTTCTCGTTTACCCCCATACCTCGCACACCCATTAAATGCGACACTTTAGAGCTGTCTTAAAATGCTATGTTCTCCAGTCTGGTGCGGCGTTTTTCTTAAAAGCCAGCACTTGGATGTGCCCAATAACAATTATTGACATCCATAATGTTGAGTAGAAGAAATAGTAGAGAAACAGTTCGTGAAGCTTGATTTTGAACTTGAGTTTTCTTGAAAACCCGTAAAAAACGGCAGCAGTCATACCGAAGCTGGATAGGGAAATAAGCGCTATCTTTAGCAGGTCTGCAGTCGCCAAAGAAACCAAAAACACGGGCAAGGCAATGTTAAATTTTACAGATAGAAACAATGAGAAGACCAGCAGAGAATCATACATCCAAAGACTAGGCACCACTGCGCTTAAAAGAAACACGGCGACGGAGGGATAAAGAAAGAATAGGCTGGGTAGAAAAACCTGCGGTTTCTTAAAGAACCGTTTGCCCAGCTCGCGGTACCAGTCTTTTAGCCATAACGCTTGGCCAATTGCCCAACGTTTGCGCTGCCTAAACCATTTTTGCCATTCAGAGTGAACCACGTTTTTGACTTCAACTTCGGTGGTGTAGGCAAAACTGCGGTCATCCAAAAAAGCCCTGGTTGCTATGTCAATGTCTTCGGCAACAACCTTATGGAACCCATGAACTTTCTCGAACGTTTCTCGTTTAATGGCAAATGCTGCGCCATTAACGGCTGGGCACTTGTGCATGAAACGCGATGCTAACCAAGCGCTAATGTTGAAGGTAAAGTACTCATAATATGCCATTTTAGAGAGAAACGACTTACCCTTTGACACTTGCTTTTTAATGTCAAGAACGTCAGCGTGCTGCATTTCCATGACAATTTTCCGCAGGTAATCAGGGTCACGCGGAACTTCCACGTCAGCGTCCAAAAAAAGCAAAACCTTCCCAGAAGAAAGTTCCACTGTCTTGTTTAGTGCGTTTGCTTTTCCTAAACGTTTCTCATTAATCAAGAATTTTACGTTTGCATCTTCTAACTGCTTTATTTTCTCTGAGAATTCCTTTGTGGGCTCATCAACCGTTACAAAAATTTCTTTCTTCAGGTTCTGTGAAGTTAGCTCTTTTAGTATGCAAGCTATCTGATTTGAATTTTTGTATATTGGGATGAAGATGCTGATGTCCACAGCTAATCCTCAAATTGTAAGTATAATGGCAGTTGGGTTATTCGCAAATCTCTTTATTAATTATTCTATAAAAAAGGGAGCAAACAAGCTGTCGGTATGTGGAAAGATTTAAAATCCAGCGGTAACCAACGCTACCCCTAACACTGTGAGAACGATACTTGCGACTAATTTAACTGAAAGGTGCTCAATTTTTCGCAAGTAAAGGTAAGCAAACAGTGCCACAAACAAAGGTTCAGTAGATATCAGAGGTATTATAAGGGAGACTTGATTAAAACTCAAAGCGTAAAAGCCAAAAACCCAAGTGATCGCTTGAATGATGCCTGCTGCCCAGAACAAACGTAAATCTCTCTTTAACGCCATCCTTTGACGAGTGGGTCTATATGCAATATAGAGAAAGGCGAAGGGTATGACGGAGAAAGTGTAAGCAACCGCGACCCCTAAAAAGGGCGCATTAAACAAGTCTAAAGCAAACTTGCGCAAGAGACTGCCTATTCCCAATGTTAATCCAGCAAAAAGTGGGAATAATACGTCTCTTTGTTTTCGCATCCCTTTACCGTTTAATTCATGGGCACTCCATTCTACAGATAACGCTGCCAAAAAAATCAGCAAAATGCCGCCCCAATTCAGCGGTGTAAAAACTTCCATAAGAAAAACGTGTGCTAAAAGGGATGTATAGAGTGGGTAAGTTGCAAATAGTGAAGAGTTAACAGGTGTTCCCAGCTTATTCATACCCTGATAGTACAGCAGTCGCACTATACCGGGTGTTAGGATACCGCTTAACGCAAAAATCAAGAGGCTAGTAATATTTGCTGCAGAAAAATCGGTTAGCAGCAGGGCAAGAGGCCATAAAGCCACCATACCCACTAGACTTATGATTAAGCTAATGTTGAAGGGAGTTGATTGGGTTGAGTGCCTGCGGACTAGAACAATAGCTAATGCTGAGGTTACAGCAGAAACTAGCGCCAAGGCAATGCCAATCATGCCTTCTCATTTGACAAAGGAGTAATTAAAGCCATTTATCCATGGTTTGCAAAGCAATTTTTGAGCAAACTACTCGCCGATTCTGTACTTTCCGTAAATTTACGCTTTAGAAATATAACTGTTAGTGGCTTGAAAGGTGTGGATAGGTCCAATTTTATAAAGAATCTCCTCTTCGTGACCGTCGCTTTCGAAGTCTTCCTTGCTAAACAAGATTTTTTCTTGATATTTGGCGCTTAATATTTTAGCTATTTTCAGAAAGTTTTTTCTTGATGCTTCGTTTGAAGGGTTTACTGTTCCCTCAAGGTATTCTGCACCCGTCATTTCTAATTGCTGTAAAAGCAGGAGTTTTTGTAGTCCTTTTCCGCGGTAATCCTTGTGCACTACCACTTCCCAGCTAAAGAAAGTGTTAGGTCTATTGGGCGAAATGTAACCTGAACTGAAAGCAATTATCCGGTCTCCCACTAGTGCAACCAAGCAAGTGTCATAGAAATCTCTTGCTAAAAGAAAGTAGGTGTAACGGGAGTTTAACCCCACGTATGGCTTATTTGCTGTAAGCAGTTTGTAGACTTCTTTTACATCATCTATCCGTACGTTTCTAATCTTGAAATCCAAGGTTTCTTTGCTTTTAGGCATCTCACAACAACCGTATTTATTCGGTTCTTCTTTCTAACCGCAAGTTTCCATTAGGTACAAGCGAAATATCATCGTTTGCGTCAGTTAACAATCTTTCAATACCTATGGTTTTTCTTACATCGGCTTCCTCTAGTTTTAACTGCAATACACAGTCGTCGCAGTTTCTGTCGCAGAAAATAGGTTCGTAACTATCTGGCTCTTTGTAGGTTGTTATTATCCCTTCATAGTTTCTTAGGACAACCTTGTTTGTGGACCATGAGATGATATAATTGGGCATGACAGGGATTTTTCCGCCTCCACCGGGAGCATCAATGACGTAGGTGGGAACTGCAAACCCGCTTGTGTGCCCTACAAGGCTTTCTATAATTTCGATGCCTTTCCCGATAGGTGTCCGGAAGTGGGAGAGCCCTTCAGAAAGGTCACATTGGAACAAGTAGTATGGTCGAACCCTGTTTTGGACGAGTTTTTGATTGAGTTTTCTCATGATTCGTGGGCAATCGTTAACGCCTGCAAGTAATACGGACTGGTTTCCCAATGGAATACCTGCGTCTGCCAGCTTTCGGAGCGCTTCTTGAGCTGAATGGGTGAGTTCTCTGGGGTGATTAAAATGAGTGTTTAGCCATATGGGATGATGTTTTTTAAGCATGCTGGCAAGTCGATCAGTTATGCGGTAAGGAAGAACAACAGGTATTCGCGAGCCGATTCTTATAACTTCAACATGTGGAATCTTTCTTAGTTCCGTCAAGATCCAATCTAAATAATTGTCAGGTAGCATAAGCGGGTCTCCTCCAGAAAGCAAAACATCACGGATTTGATTGTGCTCCTTGATGTATTGGATGCCTTGGAGTATTTGCTCTTTTGAAGGAATATGGTCTGGGTCACCGACTTTTCTCTTTCGTGTACAGTGCCGGCAGTACATGGAACAGCGGTTACTAACTAAGAAAAGTACTCTGTCAGGGTACCGGTGTGTTATTCCTTTGGTGGGGCTATCTTTGTCTTCATGCAGGGGATCTGTCATGTCGTATCTTGAAATTTTTAGTTCAGCTGGACTCGGAAACGCCTGCTTGAATATGGGGTCATTGCGATAATTTCCTTTCTCTATTAAAGATGCATAATACGGTGTGATGTTTAATGGAAACTTGTGTATTGTTTTTTCGATTTGTTTGCATTCTTTTTCTGTAAAAGTAATACCTGTAAAACTTTCAAATTGCGAAATAGTTTTTATCGAATTGGTTAGCTGCCACTTGTGGTCTTTCCATTCTTCGAGAGTGACAGGTTTTTTGGTGTTTCCCTTAGTGTAGGCCTGATAACTCACCAATTGAGTTTTTTCGATAACCTTTGGACTAATTTTTTCCCCCTCTAATAATATTTATTGCTTTTTAGCTAGTCAAACTTATTATTTATCTTTTTTCGACAGTTTTTGCCTTTTACAACATTGTTTTTTGTAGTTTCCCAAGAGCTCACCGTGTCAAGCGGAGGATAAAAAAGCATTTAATCTTCTGAGTTTGTTGGTTTTTTCTTCTCATGATTATAGGTAAATTATTATTTGTGCTCAAGAATGCCTATTGCATCATGACTCACGTTAAGGCTTTAGGTTTGCTTTCTGGCGGCTTAGACAGCATCCTTGCCACTGAAATAATTCAAAAGCAAGGAATAGAAGTGGTAACCTTCAATGTTAAAAGCCCTTTTTGCCTCTGCAAAAAGAACGGTTGTGCAGCAGTGGATGCGGCAAAGCAGTTAAACGTTCCCTTGAAAACTGTAGTTGCCAAAAATGATTACTTAAGGATGCTTCGTAACCCTAAATTCGGATACGGCAGAAACATGAATCCCTGTGTTGACTGCAGAATTTTCTTGATGAAAAAAGCTAAACAATACGCTCGTGAAATTGGGGCAGGCTTCATTTTTACTGGCGAGGTTTTGGATGAGCGGCCAATGTCGCAGCATTACTCAGCACTAAAACTTATCGAAAAAGAAGCCGGATTAGAAGGCAAAGTCTTAAGGCCGCTTTCCGCTCGATTGCTTCCTGAGACAGAGGCTGAAAAGAAAGGACTTGTTGACAGAGCAAAACTGCTTGATATTCAGGGTAGATCACGCAAGCCTCAACTGAAACTTGCAGAAGAGTTTAACATTAAGGATTTTCCCTGTCCCGCTGGCGGATGCCTGTTGACCTACGAGGAGTATGCCAAAAAAATCCACGACCTCTTTACACACAAAAAACGCGTGTCCATGACAGATATCGCTTTGCTTCGTTTTGGCAGGCACTTCAGGCTGGGCAGAAACAAGATTGTGGTTGGCAGAGACGAGGCTGAAAACAAGTTTTTAATGGCAAGGAAAAAGGCTGATGAATACTATTTTGAGTTGCCAGACATTGTGGGTCCAGTAACGGTTCTGCAAGGCCCCAAAACAAAAAAAGCCATAACAACGGCAGCACAGCTGACTGCTTTCTACTCAGACGCAAAAACCAAAAGTGCAACCGTAAACTATGGCAAACAAGCCCTAAACAAAACCTTAACGGTGGCTGTCTTGGAGAAGGCTGAGGTGGAAAAGCTGCGGCTTGGCAGCATCCCTAAAAAGAATAAGCTCTAGTGCTCGGAAAAAACTATAGCACCCTTATTTGTTGTCTCAACGTTTTGTTGATGAGTGTTTGTTTTTCCCGTATACCGTTTTTCCGAGAAACTCCTTCCCAATAAAGGGAAATAAAAATTTTTTGGCTTTCTGCTTTAGGAATCGTCCACAACCAGCCAGCAATCAGCAGCACATGCAGAAACCAAAAAGCATTCATCCCCCAAAACCCCCTGAAGAAGATGAATAAGGCGACTCTGCCTTCTTCTTAATACTAGAAAACAAACTCGCCAAAATTTTGCCACTGAAAGGCACTAATAGAAAGCTGGGGAATCAAGTAGGCTTTCTACGGCAAAGTTTTTAAAAAACCAGCCCAAACAAGAACTCATGAAAATCTCGCCTAACGCCAAAGCAGCAATTCTAGGAATAGCCTCTTTTTTGCTGTTAGGGGTTGCCCTGCTGGGTTCTGATTTGCCGCTTCATTACCGGGCGTTGGCTGGGCTGTTGACGATTGTTCTATTCTTTGCATATTTGTTTGAGATTCGGTTGAGCAGAAAAGTTACAGTTAAGTAAGCAAAAAATGGATTTTCAGTCCTTAAGGCGCAGAACACGTTCAGGCGGTACATGCCTTATGCCTTTTTGAGTTGATAAGGCTTAATAGTTCTTAGTTGTGTTAACAATATTAAACGTGACATGCCATGGTTGACGTTTGGCTTCCCTACGGAAAAACCGATGTGTGCCTCCGAGTACCAGCCCGAAACCTGCTGGGAACAATCGAACCAGCTGAAAAAGAGGGAGCAGCAGACGGCAAAGCCGAAGTGCAGCGAGCCCTAAGCGAGCCCATCGGCACAAAACGGCTCAGCGAAATCGCCAGGGCAGAAAGCAAAGTCGCCATAGTTGTCGACGACGCCACACGCAAAGCGCCAAGCGAAACCATGCTTTTGCCAGTGCTCGCTGAACTGAACTCGGCAGGCGTAAAAGACGAAAACATAACGGTGATTTTTGGCTGCGGCACGCACAGGGCAGTTAAGCCCGAGGAAGCCAAGGAACTGCTCGGAGAAGAAGTGCTCAAACGCGTGAAAACAATCAGCCATGACTGCAAAGCCGCAGACCTGGTTTACGTGGGCACGACTAAGACGCATGGCAACAAGGTTTACATAAACAGCGCTTTCGCTGAGGCAGACGTAAAAGTGCTCTTGGGCGACGTGGGCTTTCATTATTATGCGGGTTATGGCGGAGGAAGAAAAAGCGTCATGCCAGCCATTTCAGGAGAAGAAACCATCAAGCACAACCACGCTATGCTCCTAAACGCTAACGCGCGGACGGGGGTTTTGGAGGGCAACCCCGTGCACCAAGACATGACCGAAGCCGCAAGGCTGGCTAAAGTGGATTTTATCGTTAACATTGTGGAGAATAAGAAGGGCGAAATCGTCAAAGCCTTTGCCGGTGACTTGGAGCAGGCGTTTTTGGAAGCCGTCAAAACCGTTGACGAAATGTACCGCGTAAACGTTGAACGCAGAGCCGACATAGTGGTTGTCAGCGCCGGCGGTCACCCTGCGGACATGAACCTTTACCAAGCCTACAAAGCCTTAGACAACGCCCTGGATGTTGTTAAGAGGGGCGGTGTGATAATTTTGGTGGCTGAGTGCCCTGAAGGGCATGGGAACCAAGTGTTCTACGATTGGATGACTAGGCTTGGCGACGTAAAAACTGTTGAACGCGAGGTTAAACGCAATTTCGTCATGGGCGGTCACAAAGCCTACTACCTGCTCAAAGCCTTGCTGAACCATCAGATAGTCTTGGTATCTTCTCTGCCTGATTATTATGCAACCAGCATATTCAAACTCAAAACTGCCCGAGCTATCAACGACGCGTTTAATGAAGCGTTGAAGATGGCTGGTTCAGCCTCAAGAGTTTGGGCAATGCCGCAGGGCAATTATACGTTGCCACAATTTAAGGCATCAGAAGAAACAAAGGCTCAGTGATTTGACCACTAAAACGCAAAATCAAATGGTTAATGCTTATAAAGCGTAACCTTTAAGTTTCAACATTTAAATCTGGTTTAGACAAGGCGAAAAAATGCAACAACAAACCTACTCGCTACGCAAATTCATCCCTGACGACTTACAAGCTGTAATGCAAATCAACCGCATCTGCCTGCCAGAAAACTACACCGACTTCTTCTTCATAGACCTGCACCAGCGCTTCCCGGAAACCTTCATAGTGGCGGAAGAAGACGGCAAAGTCGTCGGTTACATTATGTGCCGCATAGAAGTAGGCTTGTCAAACTATGGGTTTGGCGGCTTAATCCGCAAGGGACATGTGGTTTCCATTGCTGTTTTGCCTCAGAGCAGGCGCAAGGGTGTTGCTCAATCGTTAATCAACAGGGCGCTTGAGGGCATGCAGTACTATAAGGCTAAGCAGTGCTTTTTAGAAGTCAGGGTAACCAATGACGCTGGAACTTCGCTGTACAAGAAGCTGGGCTTTGAGATTACAAGGACGATTAGCGGGTATTATTCTGACGGAGAAGACGCCTACGTCATGACTAAGCGGTTATAAGTCTATTCTATCCCTTTACAAGATGCTTTAATTGTTATGAAGGCGTGTCAATAGAGATTGTGGGCACAGACTTTTTGACCCTAACAGCGATCGCGGTCATAGGCTCAATGATAGTGGTTCTCCCAGTCTTTTCTAAACTTATAAAAAGAAATCCAAGGCAAATAAAAGATTAGCCTAAAACAAACTAACTTGACTGTTGTTGTTTGGTTGTAGTCACATAGGCTTAAGATTCATTTCTTGGCTAAGTTTTGCAGGGATGCCTTTTTCTGGAGGTGAACCATTATTGCCTAAGTCAAAGCCCAAGATGAACGAAAAAGACAGGCTGGAAGCCCAAACAGACGATATAACACTGGTTGACCAGGAAAAGATTCTGCGGCACATGCCTAAAACCGAACTCTATGAAACAAGGGAATCGCCTGAAGACTGAGCCTTCCACATTTTTTAAAAATCAATCTGTCAAAAAATTGTGGGGCGGTTGAAGAAAGGGGAAAAGCAGACTTAAAGGTAGCCTTTTACTTTATCATTTTGGTAACTTGTTCCCTGGTCATCGGCATGTCGGCATGATATTTTTTGCTGTGCATATTTGCGTGCTCGACAATGTCGTTTTCGCCGAAGGGTGACTGTACCATCCAGCCGCAAACAGGACAAGTGAAAGACTTCATTTCACCCCTAGTCACGGTTGCCTTAGCTTCCAAAAAATCACCTCCAATAATTTAGGATAAAAAGAATCTCGTTAGATTTTACACAAAAATCGCTTATAAAAATATGTGATTGCTATACCTCAAGCAACAAACCAAAAAAGCCTAAGCATTCAAACATAGACGAGTTTTGGATTGAGCCACCATCCTCTTTAGAGCTAATGGAACAGTCAAGTTCACCGTTACTATCAACGCTAAAAGCTCATACCGCACCCCCGCTGCCAAAGATGCGGTGCTAACGAACACTTGGAAGTTCTGGGCGCCAGCAACCAAGTTCATCGTGCCCATGCCAAGCGTTAATAGCGTCAACGGTATGGCAGCATAAAGAGAAACGCTTTCTTTGATTTTGAACAGCAAAACATACGAAAAAACAAGCGTTGGACCATAATAAGCAAACGCGCCTAAAATCCCCAGCGGCCAACCCAGAGGATTAAGTTCTATGGCTATGCCTGTTACGTCTATGGCGTAAAACGTTGTGATTATGTCAAACATCCAAAACCCCAAAGCAACACCTTGGAAAGAAAACAGCAGATTGCGCCATTTCTCCGCCTCATCTGAAACGGATTTTTGATGGGGGATTTTCAGCTTAAGGTACGCTATGCTTGTCGCAGGGATAAGCAGGATAAGCAGGTACATTAAGCCTAACCAAACATCACCACCCCTAAAGAGCGAGGCAATATTGCAAACCCAAATGAGCCCAGTGGCAACTAAGAAGCCTTGGGCTAAACTTTTCATTGACCCCACGATTGGTCTCCCCCGTTATCCATTATCGCATGATTACATACTTAACCTTTATTCCCAAAACCCCTGTATACTTGATGCTTTATTGGTGAAAACAATTATAAGTCAACTGTCCATGATGCTGGGTAGAGCAGGGGAGCAAAAAAGTTATGGCAAAAGTAGCTATGATAAGGTACAGGAAAAGGATCGCGCTTATCGCCCATGACAACAAAAAACCAGACATATTGGAATGGGCAAAATACAACATTGGAACCTTAAAGCAGCATGAACTCTACGCTACGGGAACCACTGGCACGCTTTTAGAAAAAGAGTTGGGATTAGAAATCAACGTTTTTGAAAGCGGACCGTTGGGCGGTGATCAGCAAATTGGCGCACGCATAGCCGAAGGCAAAATAGACTTCTTAATCTTCTTTTGGGATCCGTTGGCTCAACTATCTCATGATCCAGACGTGAAAGCCCTTTTGCGAATGGCGGTTGTGTGGAACATTCCAGTAGCGTGCAACCGTGCCTCAGCTGACTTTTTAATTTCCTCTCCGCTCATGTGCCAAGATTACCCCCGTATACTACCAGATTACCACAGCTACAGGCACCGGTTCACCGACAAATAAGAGGGCATCTTTTTTTCTTGCTTTTTACGGCTAACTAGAAACTGTTTAAATATACCAGAAAACTCAGTCTAATTAGAGGTGACACTATTTTTTGTTAGTCTTGCAAATACTCTCAGACCTAGACCCTACAACCATTTTTTGGTTGCTAATTATTTTGCTAATCATTGGTTTGATAGCAATTGTAGTCTTGGGCTTTCTGTTTGCCTTCCCCATAGCGGCACTGGCAGCCATCGCAGTATGGTTCCTGTCAGGCGGAGATTTGATTTTGACAGGCTTGACGTTCCTAATTGTAGCGCTAATATCAGCGGCCATCGGCAGAATCTGGCACGCCGCCACACATACCCATGCAAGAGCACACGAACATGAAGAACACGAGCATGAGCACTAGTGTTTGCAATATCACCTTTTCTTTTGCTTAAAAAAATTGTATTGGAATTGTTTAGTCGATAGATACAGAATTAGATCTTTTCAGGTTTTTGCGGTTGTTTTTTGGCTTTGTGTTTTTTTGTTTGTTATCGAATTGGTGATTGTGTTGGTGGTTTTGTTCTTTGTGTGGGTGTTTTGGTTTTTGGTGTGCCACAAGACTGCAGCTGTGGGCGGTTGCTTTTTGGGTTTGGCTTGTTTTTCAGCGCCTGCCGTGGTGTGAGATATGCGTTTTCTTTCACATGCCCTGCATGACTCTATGTTGAAGCGGCCACGGTGTGGTTGTGAAAGCATGTATCGCTTGCTTTTTTCTCCACAAGAATCGTTGAGTGGCAATGAACAGCGCAATGTAGTCGGTCACTATCATGGCCCATTCGGAAGGATCAAGCCATCACTCACTTCAAACACCACCCAACCCAACCGTCGCCTATAAACAATTTTTGGCACCCAAAAAATACAAGAAAAAAAGCCCAAAACAACCACTCAAGGCTCTGCTGCTCCGCCCCTACCCCCTTCCCCTGCATAAGCAAATCGCTTCTCAAAATTTGTAGTTGTTCACCATCAGGATGGCCACTGGTTGGCCCAATCCTTGACCACCAGACGGTGCAATTCGCCTTTTCAATTTGAAAGTTATTAGCTATTTAGGTAATAAAAATGTGCAATTTCAGCAATCAACCATAAAATTTCCCTAAAACTTGAAAACTTAGACGCAACCTTTACGGAGGTGAAATAAGGAAATGGCAATATCACTAGTGCAGGGCAACGCGCGTGGAACAGCAAGCAGCGGAAACACCATATCGGTAACTTTAGCGCAAACACCAACCCAAGGCAACAAGCTTATTGCTGCCATTGTGGCAAACCAAACAGGTGGAACCGAAAGCGTTAGCAGCATAACACAGACAGGAGTCACATGGAATCGAGTAGTTCAAATCAATCCTGTCGCTTGCGATGAAATTTGGATAGGCGATGTTGGTTCAGACGCCTCCACTTCAGTCACCGTCACCTTGGCTCAATCAGTCTACGCTGCCATAGCAGACATCTGCGAATGGAGCGGCCTTGCCAGCAATCCAGTTGACCAAACAGCAACAATGAGCGGCACCACCACAACCCAGACCAGCACGGGTACAACATCAACGACAACACAAGCAGATGAACTGTGGATTGGCACAATCGGCGTCTATGATCAAGCACAATCAGATCCAACCAACTCATTCACCATGCTGGATGGCGAACTTTTCACTGTATTTGGCGGAGTCAGCCAGAGCTATCTGTACAAAATTGTCAGCTCAACAGGCACAGCCAACACAGGCACCACCATAGGCACAAGCAGCAACGCATGGCAAGGATGCATTGCCACCTTCAAAGCAGCAACAGGCGGCGGAACAGACCTTACAGTTACTGGCAACTTAACTGTCAATGGAAGCACCACAGCGGAAGAAGGATTAACGTCTAACGACACTATTTACAACAAAGGCTACTATAACTTAATTGACACTAACGGTTCAACTTGGATAAACGCCATGTTGACTGCAAGCACTGCGCCGGACAGTGATTTTCATTTTGTACCAAACTATTCAACACAAAGCCAAGGCACAAGCAAAGTTTACTTTGGTTACAACAGTAATTGGGGAAGCTATCATTGGATGTATGGTAGAGACCAAATCGAAGGAATAACCACCCTTATGACGCTTCATTCTTCAGGGCTTTTAGGTATTTGGGGACCTGTTGGAGCGCATGGCGGTACAAGCAGTGTTCCAGGTTTATGGTTTACTACGGGTGCACCTCCAGGAGCTTCATGGGGCGGCAGCTTAGGAATAGGCTTGAATAACGCAAATGAAATAGTGCTAAATGCGAATAAATTAAAACTGCAAGCAATGGAACAGTAAACAACACACTTGACGACGGCTCAGGAAACATGATGATTGCGGGCGACCTTAACACAACTAAACACAACAATCTAAGTCATAGCCACTATCCCCAAACATGGCAACAGCTTCTAGACCACCTGTACAAGACTGGGGCTAATATAGGCTCAGGACCAGATGAATATGACTGGGATACTGTCCCGCAATACATTAGTTTCGGTAGTGATAGCCCTCCAAATGCATACTTATTCAGCCTTTACTTGACTGACCGCGATAACGAACCGTTTCTCTATTGGAACAGAGGCTTGGCAATTCGGAAAGACATAGTTTCAGGCGGAAGACTTGACACCATGGAAGGCGTTGTAAGCATGTTCGGTGGTGTCGGTTGGGGACCTGACCGTGGACCCAACCATACTGCCAGCATGCCCTTTATCTGGCTAATCGGCAATCATTATGGACATCCAGAGAAGGATACACTTGAGATTAGAATAAGCGACCCAAATGACTCTAATTTTGACACAACTTGGAGCTGGGGTAAACTAGAATGTGCTCGCTTCACAGTTCATCGGGACGGCAAAGGTTACCCGAACCCGTACCCCGATACACAAAGTGTTCACCTTAGACATGACGGCTCACACGGTTACATAACCGCTGATACAGGGGATTTGGTGCTTGCCGCAAATTCTGGGATTGTACGCACAGGAACGATTAACCCAGCGAGCGGTCAGGGCACAGGGAAAGTTGGTGACCACAATGGCCCCTATTGGGGTGAAATTTCAGGCTACGATATCTGGGTTCACACAAGCCGCCCCTTAGACGCATACGATGACCTTGCCCTTGTTAAACAATGGGGAGAAAGATACCCGAAACTAGAAAATTATGATAAATCAAAGGTTGTGCCACCAGAGGATGACATCTTCTCGATCTTGCGCTTAGACTCCGAAGGAAATGTCAGCCCCAACAAAGAGATGCTAAACTTCGGGCAACTAGCAAATTTTGCACTTGGATGCGCTAAAGCACTTGCTATAAAACAAGATGAACAGAACGAAATCATAGGTACCTTACTAGAGCGGATTGAAGCCCTCGAAGCCCAGCTCCAACGTGACAAAGCGGCAGCATGACAAATGAGAGAACAGCGGTTAACGAAATAGACGTAGGTGAATTAAGGTTGACCCAACAACCCATTGAATATTCCCCTATTATGCAGCAGATTAGTATGCTCAACCTGCGCATCAACGATATGATGACCCAACTGAATACTGTAATGAAAGCGCTAATTCAAGAAAACGAAAACTTAAGAAAAGAGAATACTGAACTTAAAGAAAAGCCACAGAAAAACTCTAGTTAGCTATCTTCCCTTTCTTTTCTTTTTTCCTTATTCTTTTGAAGGTAAGAATAAACAATTAACAAAACAACTGCCATGCTTATCCCGATTATTAGGACAAATCCTTCAAGGCTGATAAGCATTGACTCTGGAGATGGCTGGCTGATCAGCGTCGCCTCATTCTGCGAAGATTGGTTTAAAGGACCCGTTTCAAAAGCGGACGTCTGGTTTTCAGGTGACGGCAAGTCTGTAATTATTGCTTCTGGGATCGGTGAATTTGGATCAGGCGCTGATTGTACAGGTTCAACTAAGATAGGGAGGTAGTTTACGCGACCGAAGTTAAAGTCGTCGTTATAATCATGGATTGATTTTTCGATTTCAAACTCGCTTGTGGTGCCCCACCAATTGTTGGAGGCGTTGACGTCTTTAGAAGCATAAGAAGACAATGCAATGCTACCATTGTTAGCGTAGATATTATTATTGGAAATTGATAAATTGGTGAATTTATCGGTTATAGCTACTCCCACCCCATTTTCTATTATGGTGTTGTACTGGATAGTGATAGGCTTGTTAATGTCACGATTCTTGTTATCGACCAGTTGGATTCCATATGCACTGTTTCGGAGTATATTGTTTTTTGATTAAAATCTCTCCTGGACTATCCCCTAGATCTCCTCCGACCACTGAAATACTTGCTGAACTAGCAAACGGCCACTTTGGATCGGGATTGGAGATAAGGTTATTTGTTATAATCGGTCTGTCCACTGCACCCTTTATTAGAATATACCCGCCATCTAGACGGTTGTTAGATATTATCGGTGATCCACCGCTGATACTTATGCTGTCTCCGCTTGAGAGCACAGAGTGCGCGACTAGTGGCGATCCGCCAGTCACGCTTATTCCAGCGCCGCTAATTGTATTATTATCAAACTTAACATGGTTGCTTATACCAACGCCGACATTTTTAAGCACTGCCTTTTCGATAATACACCCATCGCCTGTTTGTTGATTCCATGGCAAAGTATAAGTTGAGAAGGAGATGGATGATTTAGATGGTGGAACACTAGCACCCCACCAGTAAATTGCCCCGTTAAAGAAGATTGGTTGAGTGCTTGTACCTCGCGCAGACAATACACCGTTGACTTGTATTAATCCGGGATTTGTTCCAGTTACGCCCAAATTGATTGTGGCGCCCGGTCTAATTATGAGGGTCCCATTAACACGTATGTAGAAGCCGTTAAAATTGACAATGACATTGCTCTCGATTGTTAAGACCACGCCTTTCTCTACAAGGATGTTGCCCTGTAAGTTATGCGGGCTGTTTGTTTTGGTCCATGTGGTGTTTTGGGTGATTATGCCGTTGACTGGTGTAGGGGGTTGTGCTGCTCCAAAAGATATGCCCACGAACGTAAACCCGCAAATTATGATTGCTATTAATAGCATTGTGCATGCTTGTTTTGGCAAAAATATCCCTAACTAATATTGGAGCGTTGAATGTTATAATGTTTCCTTTTTGCAGGCCGGGTTTCTGCATGTTTTCTTTTTAGTAGTTTTGCCATGGAGTACAGATAGTCAATCAGCAGGTTGCCTTTTATTTTTGTCTTGGAGGGCTGGGTTGCGAGGCTGAGTGCACAATGTTTCACAAAGCAGGCGAAGAAAATTTGGAGGTCAAGTAAATAGGGGGTTAAGGTTTATGCAGCTTTAGGCGTAGCTTTTTCTACGGCACTGCTCAGGCTAGTCATTTCCATGGTTGCTTTTCGGATTAGGTCGGCGATTGTGTCTTTGGTTGGTACCGCAGCGCCCACGGATAAGGAGACTGCTTTTTGATGAGCAACCTGCAATAGTGAAGCAATAGACTCCTTAGTCGGGTAAGCAACACCCAACGACAAAGCAAATGCTTCAGCGCTGCTTTGCTGCAGGCTCTTCTTGGTGGCTTCAACATCAATTTTAAGCTGGTCACCCACAATCATCAAGCCATTATCAAAAACTGCCCGCATCGAAATGCCCAGCTCAACGGCTTTGATGCCAAGCTTTGAGAGGACACCGGCAAGGCGTTCGTTAATGGGTTCGCCTTTGCGGACAACCAGTGTGTCTTTGCTTACCCAAACACTGCCTGACTCTATTCTGGTTGGTAAGCCTACTGCGTTTAGCTGGCTGATAACTGGTCCTGGCGGCTGACCCGTGTTTCCCGCTGGAATAACCACGTCGTTAGCGGCAATATCACCTGACTTGGCGGTTGTCCTAACTTTGCCGCGTTCAAGCAAAAGCGCCAGTTTGAATGGGTTGAGGTCTGTGAACAGGTAAACGTTTGATCCTTCCAAGTATTCCTCAAGCTTCTTGAGGTCTTCTTTATCCATCTCTTCAATGGCTAATTTCACAAGCGTATTCTTTAACACTCGCAGGTAAACTTTGCCAGCCATACTCTTCTTTAGTTCCTGAAGTTGGGAAGCGCGGACTTTCTGCAGGCTTGCAATGCCTATGGACTTGTACTCTTTTAGTATGTCTTTGATTTCTTCTACTTCGCTTGATTTTTGTTCTAATACTTGTTGGGATGGCATGATCTTTCTCTCGCTATGGTTTAATTTTTACAGGTTCACCCATCGAGGTTTTGATGAAGGCAAACTTGACGTTTTTCAAGCCGCGCTTGAGCTTTCCATCTAAAACCCTCAAGACAGCCTGCATGTTATCGACTAATTGTTCTTCAGTCATTTTTTCCGTTCCAACAGGAACTTGGATAATGGGTTGGTTGCGCATTCTCACAACAACCGTCTTCCGATGCTTAGCCATTAATGCTGCAATGTCAGCGTTAGGCGGTACAGGAATGGGCAATTTTCCTCTTGGACCCAGAACTGGACCGAGAATTCTACCGACAAGCGGCATCATGGGTGCTTCAGCAATGAAAATGTCATAGTCAGTTGCTAACTTGCGCAGGTCCTTCTTTTTACCAGACAAACCTTCCAAGTCAGCTCGTTCAACAACCTTATCAGCCTGAGCATTACGTGCTTTAAGTGCAAACTCACCAGAGGCAAGGACACAAATCTTGTTTGGTTTACCAGTGGCATGAGGAAGTTCAACAACCTCTTGGATTTTGCCTTCTGGCGCCTTCATATCGATCTCTACAATATCTAAGATCAAATCTACGGTCTGGTTGAATTTTTTCTCGCCAGACTTCGCCTTTGCTTCCTTAACCGCATCTAATAGTGTCTTGTTATCTAAGGGCATTTTTAAGCCTCGTGCCAATGAGGGATTGGAAACCGATTATAAAAATATTCGCTTATTATTCACCGAATAATTCTTTGTAATTTCCTGCATCGATTTCTTTCTGAACTTCACGTGGGTCTTTGCCTTCAACAGTGACGCCTAAGCTTACGCATGTGCCAAGTAACTCTTTAGTCGCCAGTTTCACGTTGGGAGCTAACAGTTGAGGACCCTTAATCTTAGCTATCTTCACCATTTGCTCCATGGACAGGTCGCCAACTTTTACGCTGTTGGGAGTCCCTGAACCTTTTTCAACTTTAAGTTCCGCAACGATTAGTGCCGATGCTGTGGGTGTGCCTACGCTAACTTCAAAGGTTTTGTCTTCTTGGTCAACGCTGATTTTCACTGGAACCTTCATTCCAGCATAATCCTTCGTGACTTCGTTGATTTTGTTGACAACAGCCATAATGTTGATGCCTAATGGACCAAGAGCAGGACCCAAAGGTGGACCTGCGTTAGCTTGACCACCGCTGACGATTAATTCTACAATTTTTTTCTCTGCCATTTTGTTGTTTCACCGTTTATTTTGCTTTTTCTACGAGTTTTACATAGTCTGAATGTACTGTGATTGGCAAAGTGAATGTTGCCTCAAGGAGTTCGAGGGTAACTTCGCCTTTTGACTTGTCAAGCCTTGTGATTTTGGCTCTCATTCCTTTGAACGGTCCACCTGTGATTTCCACTACATCGTCTTCGTTGAGGTCTTCCATGACTGGTTTTCGCACGATGTACCGTTCGATTTCACTGAAACTGACCAAACCTGGAATTCTGGAGCGTACGTGTCTTACGCCTGCGATGGCTTCCTCCACCAAGTGTGGTCCGTCAGCTTCGACAAATACGTAGCCTTTTAATGCGTCAGGTACAAGAAGAGCTTTTATTGGGATATGGGTCATTTCCACTTTTGCAGCGATTAGCCGGGCTACGTTGCGTTCTTGTCCAGTGGTTGTTTTTATAACAAAAATCTTTGTGGTCGGGGTTTGCTCTTCTTTCTTCTGCATAAACGTCACTTACCCTATTAACCTGAAGCTGAACCCGGGATGATAGAAGCGATTAATTTAATGACAAAACCAATTAAGCCAACAGCGCCTATACCTAAGATGCTTATTTTTATCGAGAGCCAAAGCTCTTCTCTTCCCGGTTTAGAAGCCAGCTTTAAGGTTCTTGCTGCCTGTGATAGCCATGATTTTATGCCCATATTTACCGCACTCAAGATTTCATTAACGAATAATAAACGTTACTGTAACATTGAGATTAAAAAACTACCCATTCAGCACTTTTAAACCTTCCCTAACTACAACGCAGCTAATTTTTCGGTTAAATCTTCCTGTAAGGCAGACCAATCTCCTGCAATGCCGCCAACAGGTTTGCCTTGTCCTCGCTTCTAATACCCTTCCAATCAAGAACCGCCAGCGAAACCGTCTCCAGCGTCTTCTCCACACATTGCGAAAGCATTTGGGCATCAACTTGTCCAACAGCGTATTTGGGTATCATGTGACCAAAAACTGCTTCGTCAGCTAAAGCCATCCTTGTAAATTTGTGATTGTAGTGGGTTCCGCCGATGCCCAAAACCGCTGAACCTGTAGGCGCAGAAAAGTCAGCTATCACATGCATTGCAGCTTGGGCAACCGCTTGTGCAGCCACCATATCGTTCCACTGTGCTGGTGAGCTTCCTAGCTCAACAAACATGGTAGGCACATTTAAGCTTGGTCCATGGTGAGTGCACTCATAGGAGACCTCGTAGTCAAGCTTTAACTCTTCCCTGCAGCTCATCAAGGCTTTTAACGCGTCACGCATGGCAGAAGCGGGCGAAACCGAGACCATGCGCGGTAGTCCTCCGAGTTCTGCTACTGCAAAGTTCCCAGGCGTATGGACAGAAAGGGTGGGTTTGCCGCTTTTGCTGCTGTGCCTTGAAATAAACACGATTAACTGTGCGTCTGGGAAGTGGTCGGGCAAGTCTTGGGCAGTCACAGATTCCTGATTCAGGGTTATAAGAGTGACTTTTTTGCGTTTATGAACCCAGTGTAGATGGGGTTTTGCTGGAAGGTTTCCGTGGTTTTGTTGAAAGGGTAGTGCCGGAGGATTTGCTGTTTGATGTTTAGGCTTGCAATGTCTTTTTGAGAAGCGACCAGCAGAATCATTTTGCCACCTGAATTACCTTTTTATTACCTCTAAAAGGATGTTTAACTCTAATAACCTTGTCAATCCTCTCGTCTATCCATCGCTTAATTATCGTAATGTATTGTCATGCAATAGAGTTAAATGCAATTAAGCACAATAGATTAGATTAGGCACAAAATATGGCTAGAGCCAAAAAGCGTCAAGTTTGTTTCAGAATAGAAGAATCCATAGTTGAGGAAATGGAACGCATACGGGATAAAACAGGTGTTCCAGTCAGCACACAAATAGAACTGCGGTTGAAAGGCTTTGCTATAACCAGCACTCAAGAGAAAGGTAACTGGGATAAAGTCTGGCAATGGTACACAAGTATAGAAAAAGATGAAGAACTCGCGGATAACATCGAACTTGGGATTAAAAGAATGCGAGAGCTGAGGCTTCACTAAATGGTTTGCCTAGACACCACTTTTATAGTTGACTTGATCCGCAAAGACCCAGTGGCTGAAAAGAGGCTAAGGACCTTTCTAAAAGGAAGCGAAGGATTGCCTTCTACAACCGTAATTACGCTTGCAGAGCTCTTTTATGGTGCATACAAATCCCAAAATCTTGAAGAGGAAAAAGCGAAGATAACACAAGGCATTAGCGGCATCTCGATTTTGGAAATGGACCAAGCAGCTTCAGAAAAATTCGGTGAAATACTAAGCAATCTAGAAAGAAGAGGACAGAAAATCTCTGAAAGGGATATACTCATAGCAGCCATCGCCTTATCCAAAGGAGAAAACACCATTGTTACAAGAAACAAGAGGGACTTTGGCAGAATCTCAAATGTCAGGGTTTTAACTTACTAGAACTTAAACAGCTTCCTAAAGAAGCGGGGACGCCTAAACAGTATTAGCAAGCTTTTTCCATAAAGCTTATTATTGCATGCTTGGTTTGAGCCTAATTGAAGGCGCAGAAAAGATGCATCTGATTAACTTCAAGGAACTATCCGGGCGGGAGCTTGAATCGCTCGTTGACTTAGGCATCGAAGCAAAAAACAACCCTGAAAAGTACGCTAAGGCGTTTGAGGGCAAGTCTGCCGCGTTGATTTTCCAGAAGACTTCCACTCGCACAAGGGTGGCGTTTGAGGTTGCTATGACTCAGCTTGGCGGGCACGGCTTGTTTATTGACTGGAGAACCACAAATTTTGCCCTAGCCGACATAACCGACGAAATCAGGTACCTGTCCCGGAACGTTGACTGTATCATGGCACGGTTGCTGTGCGACTCGGATTTGCTTAAGATGGCGGATGCTTCACGGGTTCCTGTAATCAACGGTTGCGACGAGAAATATCATCCCAGTCAAGCCTTAGCAGACCTAATCACCATGAAACAAAAGAGGGGCAGCTTGAACGGCGCTAAGCTGGTTTACATTGGGGTTCACAACAACGTTTGCAACTCACTCATTGAAGGCTGCACTAAAACAGGAGCAAAAATAACCACGGTTACGCCGATTTTTAATGAGGCAGCAAGAGATGAGGAGTTGCTCTCTGAGGCGAAGAAAACTGGGCTTTGGGAGGTAACCCTTGACGTGAAAGGAGCGGTGGCGGATGCGGATTTTGTTTATACGGACACTTGGATTGATATGGAGTTTTTCACTGACCCCAAATTTGCAATGGAAAAAGATAGGCGCATAAAGCTTATGATGCCCTACCAAATCAACGCAGAACTGCTACAGGGCAGCAACGCTTACGTTATGCATGACATGCCGATTCACCGTGGATACGAAATCAGCGCAGAAGCCATCGAAAGCCCGAAAGCGGCGATTTATGAGCAGGCAGAAAACAGGCTTTACTCAGCTAAAGCGATAATGCTGACGCTGGTAAAGTAGAATGGCTCGTTTTGTAGGTTTCCTTAGAGGAATCAACGTTGGCGGACACACCGTTAAGAAAGAAAAGCTGCAAGAAGCCTTCACTGCTTTGGGTTTTCAGAATGTGGCGACTTACAAGCAGAGCGGCAACGTAATTTTTGAAACCAGCATTGCAAATACCGAAGAGGTCACGGCAAAAATAATGGAGAAGCTTGCGGGCATGCTAGGTTATCAGGTTGATGTGTTACTGCGTACAATCCAACAGCTCAAGAACATAATTGATTCAGAGCCATTTAAAGGTCAAAACAAAGAAGGCACAAGTTTTTTGGTAACCATGCTACCTAAGGCGCCCGCAACGTTCCCTTTGCAGTTACCGTTAACAATCCCCAAGTCTACAGCGCAAATCATAGCTTTTACTGGCACAGAGGTTTTCAGCGTGACCCATGGCGGCGGCGAAGGAGCACTGCCTAACCCGTTTATTGAGTCAAAGCTGAAAATTAAATCGACAACTCGGAACCTTAACATAATTAGAGAGATTGTTGAAAAATTCGGCGATTAGACTCCTTTGTGAATGCTTAAGCGGCGTCTATTTTGGGTTGGGTACCCATCGATGTTTAGGATTGGAACCCCTCGGTTTCTCTCCTTGGTAGCTACATGCATAGCACTTTCCATCATGCACCGAAACCACATCACCGCAACTGGGGCATCGGTACTTCTCCTCCTGGCTTTTTAGGAACACATCCATGCCTTTGGCTTTTATTTCCTTGAGGTTATCCACCATACTCATGCCATAACGTGCGCTGTAAAGCTCGTCAATTTTGGCTAAATTTTTACAGGGCATTTCAGCACACTCATAGCAGAAACGGATTAGTTTACCTACCTCTTTAGGGCAGTCCCGTTTGATGAATGCACAGTTCTTATTTCTGACCAGGCACCCGCTACAATGGGTCACTTCACCCTTCTTGTATGGTACACCGCGGGAGTAGGCTAGGTAGGCTTTGCAGATGCCGCAGTTCATGCCGCATGGCGCAATCAGTTCAGGCGTGAATTTTTGGGTTGGCATGTGTTGTTAATGGTCTGCTTTAGAACTTTAAATTTTTCCAAAGGTAACTGCTTGAAAAAATAAAGGCTTTATACCGAAACTTGCTTTTGATTAATCTGGAGGAACAAGTTTTTGGAGAGCAAACTTAGACTTGAACTACTCAAACCCATGAAAGCCGCCTACGTGCATGCCATTAGCCAGACGCCCGAAGAAGATGCGCAGAAAAAGATTCTGGAGTGGGCAAAAAATCACGGCTTAAACAAGAAGCCTGGCGCTCGCCTATTTGGCAGAAACACGTATTCAACAGATAAGCCTGAACCTCACGGCTATGAATACTACCTGACAGTTGAAGGGGACATTATGCCTGAAGAAGACATAGGAGTTAGAGAGATACCTGGCGGGTCATACGTGGCTTTCAGAGTACACAACCTCTCTGATCTAACGGAGGGCTGGAAGAAGTTTTGGGCGCTCATTGAACTAAGCGATTACAAACATGTTGGGGTAACGAAGGGGGAGAAGGGCTGGGTGAACGGCTTTGAAGAACACATCAACTGGCAAGAGGAAAAGCCGCCCCAAGAGTGGATTTTTGACCTCTGGGTTCAACTAAAACAATAGCGGTAAATAACTTGCCGTCTGTTGGAAGGAGTAATTCTTAATTATCCCATCTGCCAAATGAGTGGCTGAAGGTAACTTAAAATGGTAAAGATGGATTTCGGCGGCGTTCAAGAAGACGTCATCACCCGAGAAGAATTCACAGTGGCACAAGCCCAAAAAATCCTAAAAGACGAAGTTGTCGTTTCGCTTGGATATGGAATTCAAGGTCAAGCGCAAGCCCTTAACATGCGAGACCAAGGAATAAAAGTAATCATTGGACAAGAAAAAGAAGGCGTATTCAAAAAAGAATGGGATAAAGCAGTCGCAGACGGGTGGATTCCAGGCGAAAACCTGTTTCCCCTCGAAGAAGCGGCAAGAAAAGGCACCATCAAAATGTTCCTTCTCACCGACGCAGGTCAAAAATTGCTTTGGCCAAAAATTAAGGAAACCCTCAAGCCGGGCGATGCACTCTATTTCAGCCATGGCTTTAGCATAGTTTACAAGGAACAAACCGGCGTGATCCCACCAAAAGACATAGACGTCATCTTAGTTGCACCAAAGGGCTCAGGCACCAGCGTGCGTCGAAACTTCCTTGATGGAAGCGGCATAAACAGCAGCTTTGCAGTGTTCCAAGACGCCACAGGAAAAGCAGAGAACCGTGCTAAAGCGCTTGGCATCGCCGTCGGTTCTGGATACTTGTTCCCAACAACCTTCGAAAAAGAAGTCTACAGCGACCTAACAGGCGAACGCGGCACATTGATGGGTGCCCTTGCAGGCATACTGGAAGCCCAATACAAAACGCTTCGTGAGCACGGTCATAGCCCAAGCGAGGCGTTCAACGAAACCGTCGAGGAGCTCACTCAGAGCCTAATACGCCTTGTAGACGAGAACGGCATGGACTGGATGTACTGCAACTGCAGTGAAACCGCGCGTATCGGTGCACTCCGCTGGAAGGAGCGTTTCCGCAGCGCTACCCAGCCAGTGTTTGACAGCCTTTATGAGCTTGTTGCTGCAGGCGAAGAAACCCGCATCGTGCTGGAAAAGAGCAAGGCACCGGATTACCGCCAAAAGCTCGCTGATGAGCTTGCAGAGATGGGCAGTAGCGAGATGTGGCGTGCAGGAGCAACTGTGCGTTCACTGAGGCCCAAAAAGCCTAAAGCATAGTGTAGACAAGAGAACGAAAAGGACGTTATCCAAACGCTCCCTTATTCTTTTTAATTATGCTATTGTCTCAAAATCAAGCGTTCAGGCTATAGTGTTATTTGTAGAAAGAGGGTTAAGCAAGCAAAAAATATCACTGCTGGCATGATTAAGAGGCCGTATTTTGAGAATTCCTTGAACGAGATGAAGACTCCTTTGTCGTTTAGGAGTTTTCGCCACATCAACCCTGCAAGGGAACCAATAAGAGTCAAGTTTGCGCCAAAGTTACTGCCTAAAACCAGGCTTAAAGGCCCTGCTTGCTCGGTTTGAGTTGAGACGATAAAAGCAGGGTTTTGCAGCAATCTTGTGAAAAGTATGGTCATTGGTTGGTTGCTAAGCAGGTTTGCAACAGTTGAAGAAAAGAAACCCATGCCGAAAGTGGAAGACAATGGCTCAGATAACTTGGTAGATAATGTGAATGCAAAAAAGTCCATGTATCCAGCGGCTATAAAGCTTTCAACCATTATGAACAAACCTAAAACAAAGGGCACTATCTTCCAAGGCATTCTCTTTAAAATCTGAACAAGCGCTGGATTATTGGTGGTTTTCCCTTTGGCTTTTCGGCGTGAGGAATAGAAAAGCAGGATATCTCTAGCTGCCACGATTGCTGAGAACGCTAAAGGAATTTGCCACAGTGGAATACCCATCAAAGAGTTAAGGCTGATACCTACCAGACAAGCTACAAGGCAAACGCTCCCAAAAATTGCGCCACTCTTATCTTTCATGGCTGAGTTTGCAGCAACCTTTGGAGCTTCTATGCGGGCAGGGATTCTTTTTCTGAAAACCAGCCAAAGCAGTATTAGACAGGAAGTACCTGCGACAACTGTTGGCAGAAGCATCCATTCTAAGTAGCCTAGAAACGAATAGTTGTTTGCTTGAGCAACGATGATGTTGGTTGGGTTTCCAGTGTAGAGTGCAGCACTCCAAACGTTTGCAGCGAAGAATTGCGCTATCAAGAACGGTATAGGGTCTGTTTTGGTGCTTTTGGCAAAGTAGTAAATTATCGGCGTCAAGGTTAGAATTACGATGTCGTTGGAGGTGAAAAGCGTAAGAAAGCTGCTTAGGGCAAAGAAATAGAGAAACATTTTCCTGCCTGAGGTGCCTGCAGCGTTTACCGTGCGAATTGCAAGATAATCAAATAATCCAGTTGCATCTAGTGAGAGGCAAATGTAAGCTAAGGACATGAAGAGAATCAAGATGGCAAATGGCTGTATCACCGAGTCGCCGATTACACCATTAAAGATTACATTTGGACTTATAGAGAATGTTCCCAGAAGGAGAACTACGCCAATTAAAGGTGCAATCCCATAGTCAATTTGGAAACGTTTAGCCGAGAAAGGAATCTTGCAACTCGGCTGCTTGAATGTCAGCAATATCACAGCTATGAAGACGGCAACTGAGACCGCAGCAGATATCAACGAAAGGATTACTCCATTCTACATCGAGTTGGCTCAATGTTATGGTCTTAAAGCTTTTGGAGCAAACTATCGGTTACACTCATTGAAAACCCATGAAAAACAGTGCTCTCAGATTCAAGCTCTTTTAAATATTAAAAGTTCCAAAAGAAGAAACAAGAAACCGCTTGGAAGTGTGAGAATTGATAATCAGCAAAGGAAACCTCAATCAGGAGTCGTTAAAAGGAGAAATTGCCATTGTAACAGGGGCTGGACGCGGAATCGGCTTTGAAACAGCACGAGCCCTTGCCTGGCTTGGGGCAAAAGTTGTTATCGCTGAAATAAACGAGAATAACGGCAAAGCTGCTGAAGAAAGCATCAACAAGGAGTTTGGAGAGGGAAGAGCGCTTTTCGTGAAGACTGATATTGGCAGTGAAAAAGACATCGATAAACTATCAGAGGCAGCCCTAAAAAAATTTGGCAAAGTTGACATAGTCCTAAACAACGCCACGGTTTTCCCAATGGGCGCCGTGAAGGACACACCTGTGGAGTCGTGGGATTTTAGTTACCGCGTGAACCTGCGTGGTCCTGTTCTTTTGGCAAGAAAATTCCTCCCCGCCGTGATAAACCGTAAACACG
>QYYE01000109.1 GCA_003589585.1 Candidatus Bathyarchaeota archaeon | reverse complement strand
AATTTTCTCCTGATCAGTCCGCAAAAACGACTTTAAAGGCATTCGTATACAGAAGCATCAACCAAACATACTTTCAAAACAGCAAACTCTGAACAAAGCTATCGCTGCTGACAATACCAACCGAGCAAGGTGCTAGAGTTGAAATTCCTCCAAAGCATGCAGAATGAAAGGGGTATCTTAAATTTTTTGCTCCCAAACAGCAAAGTTTTCAGCCCAGCCCCGCCAACGCTAAAAACGCTCGAAGGAGTGTCGAAAAAACAGGTTTCTGCTTCATCCATAGATTTTCGACAGTACTTATATGAGGCTCCGATTTTCTCCATACTTAGCCTCTAAGGGAAAGGCAAAAAAGGCTAAATTGAGGTTATTTTACTATTTTAGCCTGTTTTGCCCCTTTCAGGTTATGGGTTGTATAGAAAAAAATCAGCTGCTGTTTAAGTTATAGCGTTTCGATGCAAAACAGGGTTACTCACCTAAGCATACCCTAAAATAGGTCAAATTCGGGTTTGTTTTTCGGAAAAAGTCCAAACGGTTAGCCGTTACTTTTGCCTTATTTTGTTATGTCTCTTAAGAGCCATTTTTTTGAAAAGACAGGGATAGTCCTATTTAGTTCGTAATACTGCGTCGTAATTTTTTTTATTGGCTGGGCTCAAAGGGGAAGGTAAGCTATCTGGGCACTAACGCCGCGTCCCCAATAGCATCCAAAAAACAATGCGAAATAACTAAAATAGCTGAGTTCAAGGTGCGTTTCATGTTGCTTGTCTTAGGGGTTTGAACAATTTTGGTTTGCTCAAAATTCCTGTTTTGGCTGGTGACATTTTAAAATCAGGTAAGTAGAGGCACAGACCGTCCTGGTTGAGTTGACAAGCTAATCTGTCACCAGTCACTAAGCCACAATCCTCTTGAGAGAAAACGCTTCTCTCTTTTTTTCCTTGTCAACTGTAATGTTGCTTACGCTAAGCCAGCCTAAACGACCCTGAAACCCCGTGGGTCCTTGTTGAGAAAGTTTAGTTAGGTGAGCTTGGTGAATTTTGCATTGCTTAGAAAATTAATCATCACCAGAGGACACCAGCAACAAATGGCTAAAAGGAAAAGAGAGAAAGTGCTGGTACGCTTATTTTACTCTGAAGCATTCTTCGGCAATGTCTGAGGGTGCGCCGCGGGCGTTGACTTATTTCTTATAACAAAGGATTGCCAGTCAGGGGATAGCTCCTCTTTGACAAAATTCAGTTGTTGAGTCAAAGGTAACTTGCTATCCAAAAAACAGTTCAGATACTTCTAGCTGGTCAAAAAACAATTCAAACGTTTTAATCAAGTTTACCTTTCGTCAGGAGAAGTCATTTGCCCCAGAGGGCGAAACATTTGGTCGCAGGTTAGAGGGGAGTTAGCTGTTCTTTGTAACTGTTGAAGATTAAAGCCTGCTGCAAACCTGTTTCATAGTTGAATGGTTGTTTCCCAGATACTTTGGTTTGCAGGTTTCACCATTTCTCTGTCAGCCGATGCTTCAAAAAGAAGGGTTACATGTGGATGCTTGGGCTTTGGTAAGCTACCGGTCGCCCATGTACTTTGCGGTGATGTTTATCATGCTCCTCCAGCGTGTCAAAAAGTTGGCCGCAATCACGGCATCGGTATTTGCCCTGTGTGGTTACTTCCGCATAGTCCTCATAGTAATTGGAGAAATCTGGCTTATCTTCGTCAAGGACTGGTGTGCATTCTTTGTCTTCATTGAATTCTGAGCTAAAGTTCAAAGTAATCATCACCTCCAAACCTAAGAATTGCGCCCCAATAGTATTTTTGATGTAATTAATCATAAGCATGTGTGGTTGCTAAAAGACAGCAACAAGCCCATTGTCCATATTCACAGCGTAAATGTGCTGTATACAAAAGCATCAACCAAACAAACTTTTGCTGATTAAAGAAACACTTTTCAACATAATAATCCGATAAACTATTGAGGAAAAACCGGCATGTCAGCTTTCAAAGTTGTAAACAAAAGCTACAGTTTTAAAACACAAGGCGAAATAGACTTTATAGATTTATCCGACAAAGTGCAAGAAGAAGTCACCGCTTCAGGCATCAAAAATGGAATCGTACATGTCTTTGCTCCCCACGCAACCGGAGTTTTGATTCTCACAGAAAATGACTACGCCCTGCTAAACGATATTAAGACTTTTCTTGAAGAATTGGCGCCAAGACACCGAACTTACCAGCATCCTTCAAACGCGCACTCGCACTTGCGCTCCGTGCTTCTTCCACCTGACAAGACTTTGCCAGTCGTTAATGGGCAAGTGGAGTTTGGTACTTGGCAATCGCTGGTTTTTGTGGAAACGGATGTTTATCCACGCAAGAGAACAGTTATAATCCAGGTTATGGGCGAACAATAGCTAGCCAAACGTTCGGCGGGTACGCTTCAACCCTTTTTTTTACTCAACCCCTTTTTTGTGGCAAAGTTTCAATTTTTCGCTTCTCGTACTACGAAAAACACGAAAGACAGCATGCCAATTTACCTATTCAATGAAAAAGACTCAAACCATCGGTTGCTGTTTTAGCTGTTTATTGTAAATAATTACCATTCGAAATAATTTCGCCTGCCTCAAACGCAAGCAAACCCAGCCCTCAAGGCTTCAGCGAATGACACTTTCACAAAAACTCAACGAAATTCAGACCTAGAAAACAATTCAACGGGATTTCAGCCTTCATTTTTTGTCCTAAGAAAGGAAAAATATCATTTTCATACCTTTAAAATGCAGGAATAATGGAAAATAAGAAACAGTTAGCCCGACTTCAGACCGCTAAACTCATGGTTATATAAGCTTCGGGACGCTTCGAACCGAAACTACCCTTTTTCTCGGCGAACTCTGGTTCGGCCTTCGCGAGAGCGCATTCTAGCCTGTTTTTTCATGATTGTTCTTGCGGTGGGTTTCTCTTCCAGTGCGTCAGGCTCAGCCGCCTCCACTGGCAAGGCATCTACGGCTTCGGGGAAGTCCAACAGTGTTGCTTGTTGTGCGCCGCTCTTAGCCATGTTCTCAACTGCACGGTCCACATCACCAGGTTTGGCGTTAATGCCCAAGGTGGCGTCCATAAGCACGACAGCCTCAAAGCCCAATTTGCGTGCGTCAAGAACCGTGTTGACAACACAGTAATCCGTCGCTAAACCCCCGATAAACAACCGCTTTACACCCTTACTTTTCAGTTCTTGGGCAAAGTTTTCGGCGCCAAAAACCGAGTAGCTTTCTTTATTGGGGTCAGTTGCCTTAGAAAGCACCACGGTATTCTCTGGCAGTTTAAGGTCAGGATGAAACTTTGCACTCTCGGATTGCTGGATGCAATGGGGTGGCCAAGGGCCTCCTTGCGCTTTGAAGGAAATGTGGTTTGGAGGGTGCCAGTCGCGGGAAGCAAAGATTGGCATTTTTGCCTCTTTGAATTTTTTTATGTACTCGTTAAGGACAGGGATAAGTTTGTCACCGTCAGGAACACCCAGCTCGCCGCCTGGAAGAAAACACAGTTGCATATCGGTTACTAAAAGGGCATCAGTACTTTCAATCGTGTATTGTTTCTCCAAAAAATCACTCTCAATTGGATGCTAAAAATTTTCTAGAAGAAATAAGGGAAGGGTTGGGAATAAACTTTTCTTGACGCCTTGCTTTTGGGAAAAGTAATTAAGCTTTCATGAGAGTATGCTTTTGGTGACAAAAATGGCGGTTTTAGCCTACGTACTCTTTAAGGTTAGCTCGGGAACAGAGCGAGAGGTCAGTCAAAAACTAATATCTTTTGATGAAGTCATGCAAGCAGACATAGTCTTTGGCGAATATGACGTTATCGCGTTGATTTCAATTGAGAACTTGGAAGGGCTGGAAGATTTTATTTCTCAGAAGATCAGAACGGTTCCTAATGTTCTTGTGACTTCAACGATGATTATTTCAAGGGAATACAAGGGAAAGAACTACCGCCCCAAAAACAAGTAGCCCTTTCCGCCTTTTCCAGGGGCATATTAGCAAGCCATTGTGTGTTTGGTTGATGCTTTCGTATACCGCCCTATGGATAGGCTTATCTTTTAACCAGTAACAATACAATACAGAAGGCGCCAAGCATGCAACCCAAAACACAAAAAAACACGTTTATATCAAGCCGAGAGATGCGTGCCCTAGAAACCAACGCTGAATACTACGGCATAACCCTGCTTCAACTCATGGAAAATGCCGGTCGAAACATCGCCCAGGAAGTCACCGCCCGCTTCTCAAAAGAAAAAACGGTTGCAGTTTTCTGTGGTTTAGGCGGAAACGGCGGCGACGGCTTTGTAGCGGCTAGGCACTTGTTAGCGGCAGGTTTCAACAGTGTCACCGTCATCCTTGTGGGCAGAGGCAGGGACATCAGCCATGAGGCAGCCCTAAAGAATTGGCTTGCACTTCAATCTCTCCAGCAAAAAATCCCGATCTGTGAAGCCCCTGACAGCCTAACGATACCCGAAGTGTCCGCGGATATAGTTGTAGATGCCTTGTTGGGAACGGGAACTAAAGGCAGGCTTAAACCGCCCATATCCCAAGCCGTCGAGCAAATCAACGCCATGGATGCCTTCAAAGTTGCGGTTGATGTACCAACAGGAATAGACTCAGACACTGGAGAAGTTTTGGGCACGGCGGTGAAAGCTGACCTAACCGTCACCTTCCATAAAGCAAAGGCGGGCTTGGATAAAGCCACAGAACACGTGGGCGAACCCATCGTGGCAGATATTGGTTTGCCAGAGGAAATTGAGCGGTTTGCAGGTCCGGGCGATGTGTACCTTGCCAAAAAACCCCGCAGTCCCACAGCGCATAAGGGTGATTTTGGGCGACTGCTCGTTATCGGCGGAAGCGAAGTTTTCTCGGGAGCGCCCACGCTGGTTGCATTGGCTGCCCTGCGCACCGGAGTGGATGTGGTTTATCTTGCGGCGCCTGCAAAGACGGCTTATGCGATTTCTTCCATGTCCCCTGACCTGATAACCATAAAACTTGACGGCGACAACCTGAACCCCCGCAACATGGATGCTTTGAAGCCCTATCTGGGCATGGTTGACGCGGTTGTTATGGGTCCAGGGCTTGGCTTGAATGCTGAAACCATCGAGTTTGTCAATGTTTGTGTTGCTGAGGTTGAGAAAGCTGGGAAACCCTTGCTTTTGGATGCTGACGGCTTAAAAGCCTTCGGCAAATTCAAACGACCCCTGAGCATTCCGCTTATTTTGACGCCGCACGCTGGCGAATACGCCATTCTTACAGGCGAAACCTTACCTGAAAACATTGAGGAGCGTGCGTTGGCAGTGCAGAAGACCGCCAAAAAGCTTGGAGCGACCATTTTGCTGAAGGGTAAGGTTGACGTTATCTGTGATGCGGAGAGAGCCAAGTTGAATTTCACGGGTAACCCAGGCATGACGGTTGGCGGTACAGGCGATGTTCTCAGCGGGGTTGTCGGCGGCTTGCTTGCCCAGAAGGTTGATGCGTTTGAAGCGGCGGTTGCTGGAGCCTTCGTCAACGGTGCAGCGGGCGATTTTGTTGCCGACGAGATTGGGTTTCATTTGGTGGCAACAGACATAATAGAGTGGATTCCCCGTGTTCTGGATGACCCTATGTGTCACTTGAAGGTGCGCAAGCCCAGTGGAAAATGAAACCCAAGAAAAAACCCCTCTAAGTACTCTTCCAAGAATTACGGTTTATCATGCGGCTCAGTGTGAACCAAGAAAATGCACAGGACTGAGGCTTAAGCACCGGGGCTTGGCACGGATAGTTACCAAAACGCGCTTTCTGCCCAAAAGAGCCATCGTGCTAAACCCCTTTGCTGAAATCGCTTTTTCCCCAGCGGATAGGCAGCGCGTGCAGGACTTTGGGCTGGTGGCGTTGGATTGCAGTTGGGAGCACGCCCAGAAAGTAATCAAGGGGCATGTTAAGGGAACCAGCCGCTGCCTACCCATCCTAATTGCAGGCAACCCCGTCAACTTTGGCAAACTAACCAAACTGACTACCGCTGAAGCCATTGCGGCTGCCCTGTACATTGCAGGATTCAAGGCGGAGTCTGAGGAGCTATTGTCGGTTTTTACGTGGGGGCACACGTTTTTTGAACTGAACGAGATGTTGCTGGACAATTACGCGTCAGCTAAGAACAGCGCTGAAATCGTGGAGATGCAAGTCAGGCTTACCAAGGGCAAAAAATGCGAGTAAGACTGTGTTTTGTTGATGCTTTTGTATACGCCGGCGTGAAACCCTTATAGCTGACCATTGCAGAAATCAATCAAACCATCGTAAAGGGGGATTGAGGCGTGGAATACATCATGAACTTTTACTTGTTTTTAGCCTCAGTCATGCTTATCTCACTTTCAGGCGTCCTAATGCCCGGACCACTCTTCGCAGTCACATTAAACAAGGCTTCAAAAAGCAAAATCGCAGGCGTCATGATTGCCCTCGGCCACGGCATAGTCGAGTTTCCCCTAATGTTCCTGATATTCTTTGTGCTCAGCCAATTTGAAATCCCAAACTACGTTCAGGTCACAGTGGGTGTGGTTGGCGGGGCGTTGATGATCTTCATGGGAGCGCAATCCTTCAGAAATCGACACAAAAACAAAGAAAACCCCGTGGTCTTGAAACGTGATTCATTGCTGGCGGGCGTTTGGACCACTGCTGCCAACGCAGGCTTCATTTTGTGGTGGCTTACCATCGGCACCGCGCTCATATTGAACGCTAAAGTGTTCGGTTTGGGCGGGTTTACCGTGTTTGCAGGGGTC
>QYYE01000108.1 GCA_003589585.1 Candidatus Bathyarchaeota archaeon | reverse complement strand
CTGTCTTTTCTGAATAATATGTAAATTTTTTATACACACAAATGGCTTAATCCCGTTTTTCGGTTCTCTATACATTGCTTACATGTGAGTGGATGTAATTGACGATAACTTGGCAAACTCAGCTATTCAAAAAACTGGTCAGATCCAGAAAAGCCATAGCCATACCTGCCACTTTCATGATTCTTTTCGTGTCAACACTCGGCATAATATCCGTCACTTACTACTTTTCGGTCGAAAGAGTTAACGCGCAAAGTCAAACGCTCAAAATATCCACTGCCAAACAGGACCTTTTAGCGCTAGATGAAACCATTCTTGCAACGCTTTGGCAGCCCGGTTCTGCTCGAACCATGGAAATTAGTGATTCGGGCGGGTTGACAAACATTCAACCCACAAGTAATGTCCTAACCATCAGTGTAAGTGATGGCTTGGGCATAGAAGAAACAATCTTTAATGCCTCAACCGGCAAAGTTTCCTACGAGCTCCCATACACGCGTTCATTAGACATAGGGCTCTACCTGAAAGGCGACAGCCGAACGATAACTAACCAAAGCGGCTCATCCTTAACCCAGCTTTACATAGCCAACGGCGTAGAACATCCAGAGATTCAGCTGCACTATCGGCCAACCGTATCATATACGGCTGCTGGATTGGAAAATGGTAAAGCGGTTAATTATATTCGCATCTACATTGTTAGCTTAAACAGTTCAGATGCCATGGCGCTGCGAGGTAAACTTCCGCTAAAAATCTCATGCCAAAGTACGCAGTTCGCAACTTCAACTTACGATGTTTCTTATCAGCTGGAAAACTTTACGTTAACTTCAACTCTGGATGGCAGAACCGGAGCGGCAACTGTTCCAATTTCAAGCACTGCTGAAGGCGCCGTAATTCATGTTGAAACAGTTATTTCGAATGTTGCAATTGAGAGGTGGATACGGTAATGCCCTCGCTTATTCCCAGCTACGTTTACTCGTTGTTTGCTGCTCTCATCGTGGGCTCGATTGTGGTTTACACTTGCAGCCTCTCAACGCTTAACATTCAAAATCAAGCCGAAGAGCAGCGATTAGCCAACATTACAGAATATGTGGCTCTAGAAAGCATGACTCTCCTTTCGCATTCACCGGAAGACGATTGGAATATGACCGCATTTTTGGATATGCCCTATCAAATTGGGAACCAAAGATACTGGATTCAGATTAGAAAAGACTCATCAAACGTTTGGATTGAATCTGGCTTTGGAACCACAATTGGTTCAGGATACTCACGAGTTTGCTTACCAGCCAACGTAGAGGCATCCGGAAGCTTTCTAAGTGGCTTAGGGCGAGCTGTGCTGCAATGTCAATCTGAGAATCAGGTTGTCACTTTAACGTTAACCAGTGAGTGATTACAAGATGAAGCTTGGTAAAAAGAAACAAGACGAAATGGAAGAACAAGCGAAAACTTCAGATGACGAATTGATAGCTTATTTAGGTATTCAGGGCTATCGTGTGCCTGAGGGATACACGCAAGTAGAAAGCTACCCACTGAAACCTCCATTCTCTTACGCCTGGGTCTTCCAGGACGATGCCGAAGGAAGCTACTTCTACGTTGTTGATGAACTCGCAATGACAAGAGAGGAGAGAGAATCTTACAAGCGGTTAAAGGGTATACTTGAGTTTGAACTAAAAGCGCCAAGAGTAGACGAAACCCTTGCTGACTCGTTCCACAGGCAGCTTCCCTCAATCATGGAGGAGCAGCAAAAATCTCTCGAAAGTACAAGCCAAGTGAGCTTAAGGAAAATTTTGTACTATCTTGAAAAAGACTTGATTGGTTACGGAAAAATTGACGGCTTAATTAATGACCCGTTCATCGAAGACATTAGCTGCTTAGGCTTAAACAAACCTGTCTATATTTACCACCGAAAATACGGCAACGCCCGAACCAATCTAACTTTTACGGATGAGGAAGAGCTTGATGACTTCATAACCCGGATAGTTCACAGGCAAGGTAAACACGTAAGCATCGCACATCCAATAGTGGATTTAACCCTTCCAGGAAAACACAGGCTCGCGGTATCTTTTGGCAAAGAAACAACCCCTGCAGGAACAAGCTTCACCATAAGAAAATTCAAAGAAGACCCCTTAACCATCGTGGACTTGATAATAAACGAAACAATCGACGAATCCATCGGTGCCTACCTTTGGATGCTGATGGAGAACAAAATGTCCGTCATGGTGGTGGGTCCAACAGGAGCTGGAAAAACAACCGCGCTAAACGCCATCGCATGTTTGGTTCGGCCAGACTTCAAAATGATTTCTGTGGAAGAAGTTCAGGAAATTAATTTGCCGCAGGAAAACTGGGTGTCAACCATTGCGAGAACCGGGTTTGGCGGGGACAACCAAGGCGAGGTTACGCTGTACGATTTAATTAAGTCCGCTGTTAGGCATAGACCTGCTTTGATTCTTGTAGGCGAAATCAGAGGTGAAGAAGCATACGTGCTATTCCAAGCCTTAGCCACGGGGCACGGTGGCTTATGCACCATGCACGCGGATGACGTGGAGACAGTTATTAAAAGGCTAACGCAGCCGCCCATGAATATACCGCAAAACGTGCTGTCCTTAATGAACTGTGTCATCGTTGTTAAGCAGGTGAAAACGTCTCTTATGCATGCTCATGAGAGAAAGGTGTCAAGCCGCAAGTTTGTAAAAGTTGCAGAAATCGACAACAATGGAGCGCCGTATGAAGTTTTCAATTGGAACATGTCCTCGGATACCTTCCAGAAAAATCTGGATAAAAGTTACTTGCTGGGCAAAATAGCCAGTAATCTTGACGCGCCCATAAGCGTTGTTCAACAGGAGTTTGAGCGTAGGAAAAAAATTCTGCTAGAGATGGTGGAGAAGAACCTGCGTGACTTTAGAAGCGTGCACAAGGCGCTGAACAGTTCGCTTAACATTACAGAAATCGCTGAGGAAGCTCAAGGGTGCAGTTGCCAATGAAGGCGTCTGGCGGGTTTGTCGGTAAAATTTTTGGTTTGCTTTCTAAGGCTGCCAGTGAAGAAACTGAGAAAACCGAAGCGGAGTTGCCTTTTGCTGTTATGATTTTTACGCTAATGGCGGCAAGCGGAATTTCCCCCTATGATAGCTGGAAGAAGATGCGTAAGCTAAGTTTTCTTCCAACTTTCAAAAAGGAAGCAGATGAGGTTGTACGGCAAGTGGAAGTTTTAGGCAAAGACCCCCTGACTGTTATGATACAGCGTGCTGAGAAGACAACCTCAAAGCTTTACAGGAATTTTCTTGGTGGCTTTGTCTCTTCTGTTAGAAGCGGTGGAAAACTTGTTGATTACATGAAAAGCCAGTTGAAATCAATCTTTGAGCTTAGGCACATTAACATGAACCGTTCAATCGAGAGAATAGCTGCGCTCGTTGAAGCTTACTCAGTTATGCTGATTGTTGTTTTATGTTCATACATTCTTTTTGTTGTTCTCTCATCAACAAACGTTATGGACCTTCTAGGAAGCAGCTCAATATCTATCTCGCCTGTAATGTCCTATCTCATAGCATTTGTTATAATGCCTGTTATGTCCGGAATTTTCATACTGATTGCCCATAACATGCAGAGAAGCGCTTTTCCAGACCTAAAAGACCTATACAAGAAAGCCATAATCTTCACAGTCCCAGCATTTGCAGTAATAGCTGTTTTCGCCATGGTTTCATCCTTGCAAGACGCCATAAAACCTCTGGGATTGCCTGAAATTACAACCGTATGCTTAGTTGCTGCTTCGTTACCTCTTGCGCTTCAGTATTTTCGAATCTCAAGAATCAACTATAACGCGGAGGATTCTATTCCAAGTTTTATTCGAGATATAACTGAATCGCAAAAAACTGGGTTATCACCGGAGAAAAGCATAGTGCAAGCGACAAAACGTAAGGATTACGGGCCTTTCTCAAGGTTTTTGAATCTTATTCGCAGCCAAATCGAGTGGGGCATTCCCTTGAGAAAGACCTTTGAGAATTTAAAGAAAGAAATTCGAAGTTGGTTTGTAGTGATAAATTTTGCCATGATGGTGGAGACAATTGAAATCGGCGGCAACTCTATTCAGTCGCTTGAAATTCTCTCGGAATACAGTGAAAAAGAGCGTGAATTACAAATTAACCGCAGAGAACTTCTAAAACCCTATATTATTTTGGCTTTCATCTGGAGTGTATTAATTGCTGTTACAACCACCATTGTCGCGTTAACAACTAGTATGATGACTGGCGTTGTAAGCGAGAGTCTTTCCTCAGTAGCCTCGATGGCTATGCAGGGACAACTTAACACTTTCTCCGTCGGCATAATCATTCAATGCTGGATATCCGGGTTCTTCATTGGAAAAATCAGCGAAGGCAACTTCGGCGCTGGATTCAAACATTCCGCAATGCTGGCTGCAACCGCTTATTTGTCGCTTGTTGCTTCTCAAGTTCTTCTTTCAGGCGCCTTTGTTGTACAAACACCAAAACTGTTCACATAAGGAGGAGAGAAGAACTGCCTGCAACCTCTTTTGACACTTTCTTTGCGTGCACAATTATAGTTGCCGCAGCTTTGATTGCCACAGCTTTTCTTGGTTCAACCATGCAAGCCAGAATAAACAGCACAGAAGACCTAAACAAGCAAAGTTACCTCAAAGCAATTGCAGATTACATAATAAATAGCCAGGGTTCGCCTGTTGATTGGGGCTCAAGCAGTACTGTTCCTACAGGGTTTGGTTTAGCATCAAGCAATGCCGCATACTTGTATGAACTGGATGTGGATAAGGTCTGCAGGTTGAATAGTTTAAACAATTGCTCTTTATCCTACTTTGACATTGCCAATTCGACAGGACTGGGCAACCTAGCACTTGGCATAACGGTTTTGCAACTGATCTCAATAAACATTGAACTGGTAGATAGCCAAACAATCGGCAATAATGTCTCCTATACTTTTGAGGTTTCAACAAGCGAAAATTCTAAACCGATAAGCACAAGCCTACACTGCTATGTTGCAGCCGATAATCACCTTGATAGCATAACCAATGATACTTCAAGCAGCGGCATAGGATATGTTACCGTTGAAATTCCAAGCGCGTCAGTTGAAGATGCTTTGCTTGTTGTTTTTGCGCGAGCTTCTTTTGATCAGAGAGCAACCTCCTATGCAGTTTACAACTTTGCAAGTTCAGCGCAGGAATCAACACCAAGCAACACAGTCTTGACTTTGAGCCCGCTTGACTACAAGTTAAACCTCAGCAGAGACAGCGTAACTATTCAAAAAGCATATGTCTTCTCCTACACCTACCAGTCAAACCTAACCACAATATCAAGCACTGAATATGCAATCCCGAGGATAATTGACAAAAGCTCCTTTGTCCTGGTTATTTGCGGTCTTGACGGAGCCGAGTATTTTCAGGAGTGGGTTTCTTATCCTCAAGTGCCGCTTAGCACAGGAGCAAACTTTGAGAGGTCAGAGCAAAACATCTTCAGCTACTTAGTCACAATCAAAGAGGCGCTATACCGCATGGAATTAAGCTTTGGAGATGTGATTCGTTGAAGCTGATAGGTAACAAGAAGGGGCAAGCGCGAGTTATAGAAGCGTTTTTTGCTTCAATCCTGCTTTTTTCCTGTTTAACGCTTATTCCGCCACAGCCAAGCATCGATGATTCGTCGGACAACCTCTCGTCATTAGGGCATAACATTCTGTTAAGCTTGGATAGCAATGGCAACCTGGCACATCTAATCAGTAATCAAAACTGGAGCTCGTTAAGGAGTTGCCTTGAATCTGCCCTGCCCCTAACGGTATGGTTCAATTTGACAGTGTACGACGAGAGCATGAATACCCTAAACGATTTTCCGATATGCAATGCAGGGTCAATAAGCGAGAAAATTGTCTCAACAGATTATGTTTGCGCAAGCCCAAGTAGAGACTACGATATCTATGTTTTGAGGTTGCAGCTTTCGCTGGTGGAGTAAGAATGAACAAGCGCAGTTTTAAGGAAAACAATTCGGGGCAGGTAATCATAATCACGGCTTTACTGGTTGCTCTGCTTTTGCTTTCTACCGTTCTCTATGTTATAGAAACAGAAAAAACCGCGCCAGCCTCCAAAGCGAAAGAAAACCAAGCTTTCGATGCCTACAAGCAAAGCATCAAACAGACGTTGATTAGCTCTTTGTCAAACATAACCAATGGCGGAGAAACCAGCGTGTTAGCATCGAACTTGGCAAGGTTAGAATCTGCCTTAACGTCTCAATCCTACTCGGCAATACTAAAAATAGAGGACACGCCCCTAAATTCGGCGCCATACCAAAACGGTGTTTGGATTTCATGGGGCACCAGCGGCCAAGGCATCTCAAGTAGTTATGTGAGTTTTGTTTTTAGTTCTTCAAGCCCTTCAGCATCTGCTAGTTTGGCTTATTCGGTAAACGTAACTTCGCAAGTCAACGTTAATGGAGATTACCTGATGCTTGAAGGGACACAAAAACACGTAAGTTTGACGGTTGAGGTGTTTAATGAGGGCAAGCCGGCTCTTGCTCGCAACTTTAGCGTTTATTATGAGCACGATGGGTCATTGATAGTTGAGGAATGGATTAAAGTTGAGGCGCCAAGCATCACAGACTTTGGCAACGGAACATACTCAATATCGTTTAACGCTGACACAAAGAATCGTAATAACCCAGTTTTGGTATCTTTGTATTGCCATGACCAGCGAGAAGTGCTTGTTAAGACAAGCGTTGAATGCACAAACATAGGGTAACCAAAATGTTAAATCCA
>QYYE01000107.1 GCA_003589585.1 Candidatus Bathyarchaeota archaeon | reverse complement strand
CCAAGACTCTTCTCGCCACTATTTACAACAAAGGCTCAGGGCATGGGCTTTGGCTTAGCTATATGCAAACGAATTGTAGAGGCGCATGGCGGAAAAATCTCAGTCATAACAGCAAAAGGCAAGGGAACAACCTTTACCGTTTCCTTGCCAGTTGAGCAAAAAACAAGAAATGGAGGTGAAAAAGTATGGATAAACGTGCAAGAATCCTCGTTGTCGACGACGACGAAAACATACGCAAAACGATAAAAGCAATACTTGAAGATGAAGGCTATATTGTGGATACAGCAGCCACTGCAGCTGAAGGCATTAAAAAATCTGAGGAAAAGTCCTATAATTTGGCGCTGTTAGATATTCGATTGCCTGATATGGAAGGGTTAGAACTGCTGAAACTGCTGAAAGACACGGTTCCCAGGACTCGAAAAATCATGGTCACCGGCTACCCCTCAATGGACAACGCCATAGACGCCTTAAATAAGCATGCGGATGCTTACTTGGTAAAACCAGTTGATGTTGAAAAACTTCTGAAAACGGTGAAGACGCAGTTGCAATTGCAGGAAAATGAGCGCAAGTTTAGCGAGCAAAAGGTAGCAGAATTCATAGAAAGCCGAGTTAAAGAACTGTCTACCTTCCATCCCTAAACACCCCAATATCCCTTTTCCTTTACGCGATTTTTGTTTATCAATTAACAGAGGTTGCTCTGAATTTGATCGGTTCTAATGCTTCCTAAAATTATGAAAGCCCTGATATTTTTGGGGCAATGGTTAATTACGCTCAAACACCATTATTTGGGTGTGAGTCTATGATGCCTCCAAAAATTCCATCCGCAACCTTCTTACCCCTCACTATAATTAAAATCAAGGAAGAAACCCCATGATTGCCGAGCATCCACGTATAACAAGGGAAAAGAAAACCATAGAAGCCATGGTAAAAATATATTGCAAAAGCCACCATGGGACTCATGGCGAGCTCTGTCCTGAATGCACCGAGTTTTTGGCCTATGGAAAGATGCGTTTGGACAAGTGTCCTTTTCAAGAAAAGAAAAGTACATGCGGCAAATGCCTAATCCACTGTTACAAGCCAGACATGAAGGAAAAAGTGAAAAAGGTCATGCGTTATTCTGGGCCACGGATGCTTCTGTACCATCCGGGTTTGGCGTTGCATCATGTGTGGGATGGGCGGACAAAGCCTCCAACGTTGGGCAAGAAAACCGTGTGAGGAGATGTTTGTTTGGTTAAAGTCTTTGTCGTTTATGATAGCAAGTATGGGAACACCAAGCTTGTCGCCCAAAAGATTGTCGAAGGCATGCGGATGGTTGAGGGAACTGAGGTTGATTTGGGGTATGTTAAAGAGGTTAGCCCTGACACGGTCGTCAACTACGATGTGCTGCTTATCGGGGCACCAAATCACATGGGCAAGCCCTCAAGAACCGCCATGAAATTTCTCGGTGAACTTGCCAAAGTCAGCCTTGGAGCTAAAGCGGTTGCTGCTTTCGATACTTATTTTGAAAAGCCCAAAAATTATGGCAAAGCTATGAGGAAACTAGAGAAGGTTATTGTCGAGAAATTTCCCAGTTTGCGGCTGTTAACCCCTGGCTTGTCGGTGAAGGTAACGGGGATTAGGGGTCCAGTTGCTGATGGCGAGTTGCCTAAGTGTGTTGAGTTTGGGAAGTGGGTTGTAAATCAAGTTAAGGCCTGATTCAGCGATAGTATTGCTTGCAGCTTTTGTAGTTGTTTTTTTAGTTGTTTCCTTTGTTCTGTATTATGCCGGTTTAGGGATTGGCGCACTACAAATGTAATACAGGTGGAAATGCTTTTATCTTATCTCTCCCTTTCGAGCGGTTAATCCACAAAAGGGTTGACATTAAATGATCAGAAAACAAAGTAAGGCTTTACAGGCGTCCATAATGGCGATGACCACCGCGCTGTACGTTGTCTTTTTTGCGCTTTCGTTTGCAATATCGGTCCCTCACTTCACGGTTCTCTATCTGCCGATAATTCTGCTGGGTGTTTTTCCGCTTTGGTTCGGGTTCAGTGGCTTAGTCGGCAGCATGATTGGAGCGTTCATAGGCGGCGTTTATGTTGAAGGCTTACCCTTGCACATTGCTGTTGTAGAAATAACAACTGCCTTTATCATTTATGGCATAAACTGGCTTCTTATCCCAAAGATGTCTGCGGAAGCAAAGACAAAGAGGGGTTTAATTATACTCTTAAGCATCTACGCTATGTCGCTGTTTGTAGGGACAGTAGCTATCCTCTGGCAATTCTCAGCCGTCGGAATGTTCCCTGCAGAAGTCGCTTGGGCTCTCTTGCCAGGCACTTTCCTTCTTAACCTATTTATTGTCTGGTTGGTTAGTCCAGCGTTGATTAAGGCGATTTCTCCAAAGCTTAGGGCTTGGGGTGTTTATTCCGGCAACTTTTCCGAGTGGCGAAGCCGAAAGAAAAAAGTCTGATAAACCCCTTCTCCCCTGATTTTTTTTATCCTTAAACATCTAACTTGAAACTTTTCTTGGTACGCACGCTGGGAGTTTACGCTCGTATGATAAAAATGCTTTTAAGTTATCGGTCACCTTAAGGCACTTCGAGCGGCTAAAATATGAAACTAAGAGTCATAAAACTAACCCCTGAATTCCTCACCCAGTTACTGCAAGGCAAAGCTTCTGCGTTTACTTCCAATCTGCCTGGAGATGTTGAGCTTTTGGATTTAAAGCTTGATTTGTTTTCCAGGCAGGTTTTAGCGGTTGTAAGGAGCGAGAGTTTTGGGGATGTTGCGGAGGGTTATCCGATTCCTGAGTTTAGCTTAAACTTCGCGCCCGCTTCGGGTAATGTTTCTGGGGGTAGAGTGGTGCCTCAAATTGTTAGCCTCTTTAAGAGTGAAACATCATCGGGCACAACGCCAAAACAAGAGGAAATCAAGCCCGCGCCTATGGTGACAGAGCAGACTATGCCCAGCCAAACTGCAAGCAGGATGGAAAATGAGTTCACTCCTGAGCAGCGTAAACTCCTCAGTTTTGCAGACAGGGGTGACGTTGTGGTTGTTAAGCCGGTTGTGTTTTTGAAGGCTGAGTGGGAAGATATTAATGAGGTTGTTAAAAGTTTAGGCGGCAGGTGGGTGAAGGGTGACATTATTAGTTATTGGGAGATTCCTTTGCCCTGATTTTTGTTTTTTGGCTGTCGCATATAGTAGTTGTAAAGAAAACTACTTAAAGACAAACAACGTATGAGGGTATTAGCGCTAGCATAGTTAAGGCTGCTTAGTCGCTGTGGTCGTGAGTAAAAGGTATGGCTAACAAGTCTCCGGTTAAAAGAAAAACTTTTGTGGCAAGGGAGGACTTGCTAAACCGCCTAGTTGAGGTTGCCAAGGAACGGGGTTGCAGCCTTTTTGAGTTAGTTAATGAAATTTTCGAGTTAGCCATTACTTCTCGGGATGTAGGTTTGAACCTGAAAAAAGTTGTTGATTCACGTAAGCGGTTAGAAGATGCGCGGGCTCTGGGGTTTGTGCTTGGCTTAGAGAGCCTTTGGTATGATATGGCTGATTTGGCTTATGAGAAGGGGAAACGTCAGGCTATGAAAAGCTGGTTTGACGCGGGGGTTTGGTTTGCTACAAGGTATACTACTGGCGGTATTGAGGCTCCTTTGGAGACTTTTAAGGGTGATTTGTCTGGTTTTACTTGGAATGCGCCGGAGTTTAGCCTTGAAAACCGAGGGGATAAGCTTTCAGTGCGTGTTACCAGTCCGAGGTTTACTGAGTCGTACACAGTTTTGTTTGCTAATTTTTTGGAAGGGGCAGTAAAAGCGTTCGGCTACAAGGTAGCTGACAGGGCAGTTTCAAGAGGGGTCATACGTTTAGAAGCATTAAAGGAGAGTTTGAATGGTTCAACGTAAAGACAAAAAACTAGTCTATGTCCCCCATGACCTGCTTGAAGAAGTTGCCAAAGCGTCAAGAAGCAGAGGCATAACCATTACCAGATTCATAGAAGAAGCGCTAGCACAATCGGTAAGAGTCACTACCGCCGGGTATGACCTGCAACAACTCGGCGAATATTTCGAGGTTATGTATGCTCAGAGGGTTTTAGGCGGAGCTTTTGTGCCGCTGGGCGTGCTTAACTACTTGACTGGCGAGGCATGTAAGCAAGAAAAAGACCAGTTGAGTAGCGTGTGGTTTGACAGTGGAAAATGGCATGGCAAGTACCTAAAAGAGCGGTTTGACGACCCTGTTGGGGCGTTGAAGAGTTTTCTTGAGGCTAGCAGGTGGGATTTGGGTGAGGTTGAAGTGAAGAGAGAAGGCAACAAGGTGAGGGTTAGGTGTGTTTCTACGGTGCTCAAGGAGGATGCCACAGAGGCGCTTGCAAAATTTGTTGAAGGCATAATGCAGGGTATCGGTTTCCAGATGGAAAAAAGTGATGTATTGAAGGGCATGATAATTCTTGAGTTCAAACCATAAGGTTCAAAGTTTTAAGTGTTTGACTTCTTTTAAGGCTTTTACGTGTCTTTCTGCTGTGCTAAATGTGCACTGTTGCTTACACATGTAATGAAACGTACACACTGTCTTTATCGGGCTAGGGCTTGTTTACATCAGATATAAGTACTAAGTCGGTTATAGTTCAAGCGCTGAAAAGCAAAACTAAAAATGAAAACACCAAATGAACACTCAAGAGGAATAAAAATGAACACTATATCAACCCAAAACAAAAAGAAATTACTAGCAGCAATAACTATGACACTAATAGCACTATCAACAATTCTTGCAGTAGTCCCAGTAGCAAGCGCAATCAGCGCACCAACCCTGACGCCTAACACTGGTCCGGTAGGAACAGAAGTTACGGTTTCAGGAACTGATGCATCTCCCGGAAGCTTAGTAGAAATTTACTGGGAGAACCTAGGTGGAACACTATTAGGGACCACCTACGCTGATGGATCTGGCGCTTACTCTAAAAAAGTAAACGTACCTGAATCAGTTGCAGGCGCACACTATATAATCGTTAAAGATGTTGCCACCGCAACAGCAGGAACAGTCTTTACTGTTGCAGCAAAGATAACACTGGATATATCTTCTGGTATTCCAGGTGATGTAGTTACCGTGACAGGCACAGGTTTCTCGGGTAGCGCAACAGGTAACGCGCGTAATGTAACCATTACATTTTGGAACGCTACTTACACTAAAGAAGTGGCTGCAGTGAACGCCACCAGTTTAGGCAGCTTCACAATTGCCTTTACTGTACCAGCAGTTGACTATGGCTCATACACAATAACAGCATCAGACCATGCTGGCACTCCTAATGCTGCAACAGCGACCTTTACCGTAGGTGCTGCAATAACCCGAAGCCCAACTTCTGGTGCACAAGGAGCTATTGTAACAATAACTGGTAGAGGCTTCACTAAAACAGCAAACATTCCAATCGCAATCACTGTTGATGGCCTAACTGCAAACCAGGTTGCACCAATAAAGACTCTGGCAGACGGAACCTTCTCAGGGCAAATTATTATTCCGGCAGCTGCAGTAGGAAATAACAAACCAGTTGTCGCATCTGATGGCACTTACACTGCTCAAACAACATTCAGTATTACCGCTGCGACATCAATCGCTGTATCTCCTGTATCTGGACCGATAGGAACTGTAGTAACAGTAACAGGTTCTAGATTCACAGCTATGGCTGGAATCGCTGTAACCGTCAAATTCGGTGCTCTTACAGTAGCCACCCTGTACACTGATGCAACAGGCGCTATTTCAGGAACATTCACTGTCCCTGCCTTTGCAGACGGTCCATTCACCATAACAGCCACTGACACAAACAACTTAGCTGCAACAACACCCTTCACAATAGCCACAACCTCCCTAGCTCTAAATCCAGTTAGTGGACCTACCGGCAAAGTTGTTACAGTTTCAGCCGTTGGACTCACTGGCACACAGGCTAATGTTACCATTGGTACAAAGCTTGTGCTACAAAACGTTGCTGTTTCTGCTTTGCTAGCAGGCACTGCAACCTTTAGAGTACCAACAATGGCAACAGGAACCTACACAGTAACAGCCCTTGATGACAATATGCTATCTGCCTCAACAACCTTCGTTGTTACTCAAACAACAACATTGACCGTAACTCCATCAGCTGCACCAGTAGGTGCTACAGTATCCGCTGCAGCAACTTACTTCTCAGCAACAGCCGGAACAACCGTTACCTTCGCTATAGGTAACTCTACATGGAGTGCAACAATCGGTACAGCAACAACCAGCGCTGCAGGCGCTTGCACACTGAGCTACACAGTTCCAACTTTGGCTCTTGGCGTTTACACAATAAACGCTACTGATGCAAACGGACTATTCGCCGAAACAACATTCCAAGTTGCAACAATCGCCATCACCATGTACACACGCAATACCACTTACGCACAAGGTGACACCGCTAGCTTCTACATTACAAGCACTCTGAATGTTGCTGGAACTATTACGATTCTTGACGGCAGTGACTACCCATTCACCACAATAACAATAGTTCAAGGTGACTGGGTTGCTTACCAAGGTCAATTCGTAATACCCTACATGAAGACAACGTTCACTCTCCCAGTTGACGCAGAAATCAGCACATGGTCATGGACAGCAGCAATCGGCGACTACAGCGGCACAGGCACCTTTGACGTAACTGCAATGCGTCAGCCACTCCAAGGTGAGCAAGGTCCAGCAGGACCTCAAGGTCCACAAGGTGAGACAGGAACAACTGGTGCTACAGGCGCTACTGGTGCAACTGGTCCAGCCGGTCCCGCAGGCACGACTGGCGCTACTGGAGCTA
>QYYE01000106.1 GCA_003589585.1 Candidatus Bathyarchaeota archaeon | reverse complement strand
CAAAGGAAGAGGTTCTTGGAGAAACTCCCCGAATTTTGAAGTCGGGAACCCTTTCTCCAGAAATTTACAAAAATTTTTGGGAAACGCTTCTCGCAGGACAAGTTGTGGCAGGGGAAATAACCAATAAGGCTAAGGATGGTAGACTGCTAACGATGGAAGGCTCTGCAAACCCAATTATAGATGAACAATCAAATCTCTTGGGCTTTCTTTCAATACAGCATGATATTACAGAACGCAAACGTATGGAGGAGGAAATTAAACGTTACTCTGAACGTTTGGAAGAGTTGGTTGAACAAAAAGTTGAAGAGTTACGAGATAGTGAAGAAAGATTCCGAGCCATTAGCTCTTCTGCTATGGACTCCATAATCGTATCAGATGACGAGGGAAAGGTTTCTTACTGGAACCCCGCTGCTGAGCAGATGTTTGGCTATAAGCAAGAAGAGGTTATAGGAAAAAACCTACACGAGTTGATTGCTCCAGAACGCTCTAGAGAACGTTATTTGGTAGCTCTCAAGATGTTCAGAAAAACAGGGCAGGGAGCCTTGATTGGGAAAACAGTTGAAATGATGGCTATAAATAGGGCTGGATTAGAGTTTCCGGTAGAGCTTTCTATTTCTAGGTTTCAGCTTGGCGCTAAACGGCATGTAGCTGGCATAATCAGAGACATCACCGAGCGCAAGCATATGGAGAAGAAGCTTAGAGATATCACATATAAGCTTGGAGGCGTTAGCCCCGGTGGATGCTATGTTTCCGAATCACTTGAAAGATCGCTCAAAATTTTCTTTGATTTATACAGTCATGGAGTTCATGGTCTAGCCATTGTTCGCCAAGACCCAGAGGAACTAGTGAAGAATTATGGTCTTAAAATGCAAGATGTTGTAGTGCTGTCGTCGCGTCCACTAAAGGGCTTCTCTGCCCTAAGTAATCTTCAAGAAGTTTCCCTAGCCATTTCCAACTTTCTTCAAGCTGGCGGGGGCGTGGTTCTTTTGGATGGCTTAGAGTATTTAGTTAGCTTGTTTGGTTTTGACGCTGTTTACCGTCTGGTTCAGGAGAAACGTTTCGACTTTCTTGATGCTGATGCATTGTTCCTCATTCATGCTAATTTGTTAGCGCTAGGTGAAAGAGAGAAGGCTCTTCTTACAAGCGAACTTAAACTATTAACTGGTGTTTAGTTAATGCAGTCGAATCTGAAAGTTCTGTCTAAGAGTCATTGTCGCTTGGATTTGATGACTTAACAAGCGAAAGGGTAGGGAAAGGTCAAAACGATTACATATCATTCCCTATCTAAAAACAGTTTCTTGAGGGTAAATAACAATGCCAGTGTCGGTAAAAGTATAAGGACACAGCTTATTCACTATTTTTACTCCTCTCATTTTTCGAACCTCAATGGCGCGAACAGTATTATCCCTTATACGGTAGGTATGCAGGTAAATAACTCCTTGAGCAAGAAATTCAACAGTGCCAAAACTCTGTGCGTCCATTTTCTCTTCTGAGGTTTCGGCAAGAAGCATAGTGGTTAAACTCAACTCGGTTAAGGATCTGATTAGCTTCAAAATTTGCTGACGAGTTTCAAATTCATCTCTATACTGAATTGACAAAGCTTTTAAAGAATCAACAACACATCGCTTGGCATTTATTTTTCGCTTAGCTTCAGCAATCACACCCAATAGGCCTTCAATGCTGAAATCCTCTGTTCCTATTCCAGCTTTTATTGCATAACTTCCCTTAGAAGATTTCATGGGTGAGGCATCTATTAGTGCAAGCTTATCTCTTTTTTCTAACTCGTAAAGATTCCAACCAAATCGAAGCATGTTGTTATTAATGGAGTAAGGTGGCTCTTCTAATGTGATGTATAATCCATTTTCGCCATATTTTGTGGCGCCTTGATAGAGAAACTGTGCTCCAAAGATTGTTTTTCCTGCGCCTGGGCCTCCAACAATCGCATAACAAAAGCCATTCGGAAAACCACCTTCGATTAGTTCATCTAGACCCTGGATTCCTGATGCAACTCTCTCTTCCTTCAACTGATAGTCCCTCATTTTAACTATTTTTTCCTTCGAATCTTCGTGTAAAGTATTGGTTGCTTGCCCTCTTCACTTAGTGCTAATGCAAGCTTTTCAGCTAACAATATGGGATAAGTTTCTTCGGTCTTATCATTTAAATTTATCCTAGAGACATTATGATAGCTTAGCATCAATAGCAAATCATCCCTTTTTGCTTGTTATTGGTACAAGCGTAGCACAAATCTTTTTACTACTAACATAAATATACGTATAAAACTCAGCTGGGCTAACAATGACTCAAGCACAACAAGTACCAAGAGAAATACTCGAAGTTTTCAAAGTTAATGCACCCTTTGGCTACGCTGCCTTAACAAAGGATTCTGAAACGCACGAGCTACAATATATTGTTTTTGAGCCGACCCTAACCGAAGAAGAGAAAAAAACCTTTCAACAAATTAGAGATTTCTTAATTGAGCAACTTGACGTAACTATGCCTGAGTTAGAGGGGGATGAAAAGGCAGAAGAATATCTAAAAAAGCAGGTAAAAAAAATCATAAATGATTTTCATATTCATGTAAACGAGCACAACGTGGAAAAAATACTATACTATATAGTTAGAGATTATGTTGGGTACGGCAAGATTGATATCATAATGAGAGACCCACTTATTGAAGATATTAACTGTAACGGTATAAACAGGCCAGTTTATGTTTGGCATAGAGATTACGAATCCGTCCAGAGCAATGTTTCCTTCACATCGGAAACTGAGCTTAATTCCTTTATAGTAAGACTTGCCTACAGAACTGGAAGAATGATTTCCATAGCTAATCCAATCTTAGACGCTGCCCTTCCCGACGGTAGCCGAATTCAGATGACATATGGTAAAGTCGTCACTAAATCTGGAAGCACATTCACAATCAGGAAATTTAAAGCTGATCCATACACCATTATAGACCTAATAAAACTCGGTACTCTTTCAAGCAGGATAGCGGCACTATCATGGTATTTGATTGAAAATAAATACAACATATTCGTATGCGGACCTACGGCCTCAGGGAAGACTACTACTCTTAATTGTCTTGCAAACTTTATACACCCAGACCAAAAGGTAGTCACAATAGAGGACACTCCTGAAATTAGACTGCACCAAGAAAACTGGTTTAGATCAGTCACTAGACCAAGCGTTGGTGCTTCATCTGAAATATCCCTTTTTGACCTCCTAAAAGCAGCTATGAGGCAAAGACCAGACTACATTATAGTAGGCGAGATTAGAGGAGCTGAAGCTTATACGCTATTTCAAGCCATAGCTACTGGACATGGCGGCATATCCACTTTACACGCCGAGTCAGTAGCTGCTGCTATACATCGCCTTGAAACTGAGCCAATGAAAATACCTCGATCATTAGTCGTTGGTTTAAACGTCATAATGATACAGCAAAGGCTCCAGATAGGGGACAAACCCGCTAGGCGACTTATCACAACAACAGAATTAGTAGGTTTAGACCCCCGGACAAATGAGGTAATAACCAATGAATTATTCAAGTATAAACCAGAGGATGACACTTACCAATACTCAGGCAGGTCTTATCACCTTGAAAGAATTGCCAAGTCCTTAGGAAAAATCTCTAAAGAAGTAGCAAGCGAGATCGATAAACGGAAAATACTGCTAGACTGGATGGTAAAAAACAATATTCGAGAGTTCAGCGAGGTAAGCGAGATAATACGCGGTTTCTATACAAACCCTGAAGAAGCCCTTAAACTCGCCAAAGTCGGAGCCTAACTTAAATGTCCAACTTCAAGACCCTATTTAGAAAAAAAGAAAAAAAAGCTCCTAAAGCTCAAACAAACCTCCATGTAGTAGGATACCGACTTTTAGGCGACAAACCAGCCAAGTGCTTTCCCTTTTCTCCAAAAATCAGGGAAAACCTTCTCAAATCTTATCTGAAAGTAAACCATGTCGTGTACGTAAGTTCAATGTTTTTCTGGAGTTTATTAGCGTTTATTTTGGCTCTTCCATTTTCAATCCTTATTTTTTTCCTCCTTCTCCCTTTGACAGGTGTTACATTGCAACCTGCTATAGCAGTCATTTTTTGTCTTTTAACCAGTATAATGGTCGGCAAAGTCACTTTTGGACTTTTTATCTATTACCCAAATTATGTTGCTTCAAATGTGAAAAGAAAAATTGAGAAGGACTTGGTTTACACAGTCAATTACATGTCTATACTTAGTGGTGCAGGTGCGACTCCCGGAGAAACTTTTTCTTCTCTGGTTAGAGTTGGAAAGGTTTTTGGTATAGATGAAAGTGCAAAATCGATTATAAAGAGTATCGAGTTTTTAGGCGAAGACACGGTTACTGCGTTAGATATGGAAAGTAAGAGTACACCCTCTAAAGACTACGCTGATTTCCTTCAAGGGTACATTGCAACCACACAAACAGGCGGAAGCAGCAAAGTGTATCTTGAGGCAATGGCAGAAAAATTTATGGAAAACCAGAAAAGACAACTTGGCAAGGTTATTGAACAGTTGAATTTAGCTGGCGAAGTCTTCGTGTCAGGTTTGATTGCTTTTCCCACAATCATGGTCACAATGCTTTCGATTATGGGATTTTTCGGCGGTGACGTCTTAGGCGGTTTATCGGCACCTCAACTTATGACTTTAATGACATACGTTCTTATCCCATTCATAGCTGCAGGAATACTGGTCTTTATTGATGCTGTAATGTCGAGCTGGTGATAGAAAATGAAAATAAGGATAGCCTACAATCGCCGAACAAAAACCCTTGCAATCATGCTCTCAGTAATAATTGGCGTCTTAACAGTCACTGCTGGCTTTTTGTCAGTCGGATTAAATTATCAGTTTCATTATTATGTTGGTTTTGCACTTGCATTATCTCTGCTTTTACCAGCACTAATGGTACATTGGGAGCTTAGGCGTAAAAGGCTCATAGATGAGGCTTTACCTTCGCTTCTTGATGACATAGCAGAAAGCCATGAGGCAGGCATGACCTTGCTTCAAGCCTTAGAGGAGGTTTCCAAAAGAAAGTATGGTCCAATTACACTTGAATTGAAAAAACTTACGGCGCAACTGTCTTGGGGGGTTGAGTTTGAGCAGGCTTTCAAAGCATTTTCGGATAGAGTTAACACCGCCCTTACGACTCGGGTAACGGTGCTTATTATTGAAGCTATAAGACTTGGCGGCGATTTGAAAACAACCTTTAACGCTACTGCCAAATTTGTTAGACAGATAATTGCGCTAAGAAAAGAGCGTGAATCTCAACTTAGAACTTACTTGATGATAATTTATGCTAGCTCCTTAATTTTTGTGTTAATAATTATTATACTATATCAAAGTTTCTTCCTTCCTATGTCGAACCAGCAAACACGCTTCTTACAAATGCAGATGTCGCTAGAAAGCTACAAGTCTTTGCTGTTTGACCTCGCAGTAGTTGAGGCTCTTTTTGGGGGGTTGACAGCAGGCAAATTAAGTTCAGGTGTCACATTAGCTGGTTTGAAACACTCTGTTGCCTTAGTTTTGATTGCTACGATTTTGCTATCACTTCTATTTTAGATTCCGATTGCCTAATTCTTTCACTTTCTGGAATGATAGATTTTTTCCAAAGTCTCATTAAGGAGCGTTAGTGAGTCGGATAGTTCCCCCACAATAACATGCAAACCCAAGTTTTTTGCAAGCTTGGCGGCATCGTCAGTTATCTTCGACGTTACGATGTATAATTGTACCTTTGCATCAAACGCCTTTCCATATTCTTTAAGGATATCTTCTTGACCGATCGGTTCCATGGAAAAAAGATGATCGATTGCAACGTATTTTCCCTCTTTTGACTGAAGAACTACATCAAATCTGTGCTGGATTCCTGACTCGCCTTTCAAATGATCTATAAAAACTTGATTACCGCTATGTTTACTGAAGTAGCTTCTGGCATAAGATGAGAAGAGTGCTCCATTCCTTATTTCTGTCGTGGCTGCTTCGCTTAGGGAGTATTTGTATACTTCATTATAGTTGGCTTCATCGAAAGTGAATCTCTCGTTGCAAGCTCTACATGTGTGACTTACACGTGGAGTTTCGATTCTTTTCTTGCAATCAAGGCATTCATACCATTTTCCTGCGCTTCTATAACTATCCTTAGTTAGAGGCGCTTTGCATTTTGGGCAAACAAGATTGCCTTGAGTTCTAAATGCCGATAAGTTGTCTATATAACCGCAGGTAATGTGCTCTATGAGGGCGTTTCTATTAACTCGCGGCGAGTTACAGAATGGACACGTATAATGGGTCGATATATTTGCATTGTTGCAAGAGGGACAGTGTATAATCATATTAGAGAGCTTTTCCGATAGTATACCGACATGTGAGAGCTTTTTCAGAAATTCTATGGTTTCTTGCGGTGTTTTGCCCATGGATTTTTCTATATCAGGGTACCTGTAGCCGTAAGTTATGTCACTTTGAGCTTCTAAGTCTGCACCCTTTTTTAGAATGTCTACCAAGAGATTAGCGATTTCTGGATCCTTGTAGATAGTTTGTCGTTCATTGCTTTCTTTTTCCAATCGATAGTCCCCTGTATGCGTATTTGGTCGGATGAGATTATAAATATAGTGCTACCCCCCTGCACTACTAGCCATTCGTAAACGATGAATTCCTTACTTAAAATATGATTATTTTGTTTTCTGCAACATGCCCCAAGCTGTTACCCCCAAAAGGACTAATTATAATTTTGTTCATTATGCTAAGGCGTGTAGATTACAAAACAATCGTTTTCTTGTTTCATTATCAAGTTGTATTTCGTTATGATGGATATGACG
>QYYE01000105.1 GCA_003589585.1 Candidatus Bathyarchaeota archaeon | reverse complement strand
CTACTCTTTTAGTGCTGGCAACAACACGGATGTTTGGTTAGTTAAAACTGATTCTTCTGGCAACGAATTGTGGAACAAAACTTTCGGAGGCCCCAAGGATGATTTCGGCTATTTTGTAATTCAAACCAGCGACGGCGGATACGCACTAGCTGGCGTCACAAACTCTTCCGGCGCTGGCTATGAGGATGCTTGGTTGATTAAGACTGATTCTAGCGGAAACAAACTGTGGGATAAAACGTACGGAGGAGGCCTCAACGACGAGGCTTATTTTGTCCTACAGACTGAAGATGACGGGTACGCATTAGCTGGCTCCACCTACTCTTATGGCGCTGGCGTCTTGGACGCTTGGCTAATTAAGACCGATTCCTCTGGCAACATTTTGTGGAGTCAAACTTACGGAGGAATCGGTGACGACCAGGCTATTTCCTTAGTTGTGGCTAGTGACGGCGGATTTGTACTGGCTGGTTGCACAAATACTTTTGGAGTTGGATTCTGGGACGCTTGGCTCTTTAAGGTTTCGAGTGTTATGGTTTTTAGTGTTGAGCAAAGCCCTACTCCAGCAAACTTTTATTCAACCCCATCGCCGTCAAACTCATCGCCACTTGTCTCAGTTGTTCTAATCAGCATTTTATCAGTAGAAGTTGCTGTATTAAGCGTGACCATGGCTGTTTACTTTAAAAAACGCTTTCGCTGAAAAATATTTTCCACTTTTCTACCTGATGCTCGAAAATCTATTTTGAAGCCTATTGGTCGTATGGAGAAAAACCTGAAGAGTCTGGGAGTATGTTTGGTTGTGGTGAGCTGGAAACGCATCAGTTGCCAGGGAAATGCATGAATTTTGTTTTTTGTTTTCCGTGCTTCGGCCTTTCTCCAAAAGCTATAAACGTTAACTTTCAATACTGTCCCAATTAAGGTGAATCAATTTGACCCTAAGAGGCTTCATCCAAGAACTCCGAAACAGAGGCGAATTAACCGCAATCACTAAGGCTGTCTCCACTGAATATGAGATGGCAGGCATAATCAGTGCGTTAGGCGAGAAACCAGTCTACTTCGAGAACGTTAAAGAGTCAAGTTTTCCTGTTGTAGCGGGGCTGGTTTCCTCAAAGGACTTGATTGCACGTTCACTTGGCATAACCAAAGACCAGCTCCTGCCCAAGCTGTCCTCTGCCATCGAGCATCCAGTGCCCCCACTAATGGTGGAGAGGGGCGCTTGCCAAGAAGTAATAGAAACTGAGGTTGACTTAACAAAACTGCCCATAATGCACTACACCGAAAAGGACGGCGGCAAATATATAGCCTCAGCCGTATCCATCGTAAAAGACCCCGAGCTAGGCAGAAACATGTGCTTCCACCGATTGATGCTTAAAGACAAAAATCACTTTGTAGCCCGTATCGTTGAGAACCGCGGAACTGACACTGCGCTTAAAAAGGCAGGAGGAGAACTTGAAATTGCCATCTGCATTGGCAACTCTACTGCAACCCTGATTTCCGCTGCAACGACTCTGCCGATGGGTGTTGACGAGTTGGGAATGGCAAACGCGATGGAAAAAACCGAGTTGGTCAAGTGCAAAACCGTTGATTTGGAGGTTCCAGCGGACTGCGAGTTCGTGCTAGAGGGCAGGATTACCAAGGAGAAAGCCTCGGAAGGACCCTTCCTTGACTTAACAGGCGTAGTAGACCGCGTACGGCAGCAACCCGTGGTAGAAATCAAATGCGTAACCCGCAGGCAAAACCCCATCTACCAAACCATTCTGGCAGGCAAAAACGAGCACAAGTTTCTCATGGGTATGCCAAAAGAACCCACCATCTACAACGAAGTTGGCAAGGTCTGCCAATGCAAGGACGTTTACATCACCCCGGGCGGTTGCAGCTGGCTCCACGCTGTAGTGCAGATCAAAAAGTGGGGCGCTGACGATGGCAAAAAAGCCATAGCCGCCGCGTTCAAAGGGCACGGTTCGTTAAAGCACTGTGTCGTCGTAGATGAAGACATTAACATTTATGACCCGCATGACGTGGAATGGGCAATCGCTACACGTTTCCAAGCGGACAAAAACGCCGTTGTTCTCTCTAACCAGCCCGGCTCATCTCTTGACCCATCCGGCGACCTGACCGAGGGCAAAAAAGCCACCACCGCAAAAGCAGGCATAGACGCAACCATGCCGCTTGTGACCACGGGCAAAGGTTTCAAAAAGCAAGAGTACGTTAAAGTAGACCTAAACAAGTACCTGTGATTAGCCATGCAATTAACTGATAGTGAACAAAAAATGCTCAGCGGCGCGGAAGGCTACGCTGTAAAGAAAAGTATGGAAATCCTTGTTGCGCTGGGCGAAATTTTCGGCGCCAAAAGCCTCATAGGTGTTGGCAGCGTCCAAGTCGCAGGCGTGTCCTACCACAACCTTGGCGACGCAGGTTTAGAATTTTTAGATGAGTTGGCAAGAGACGGCAAAGTCAAAGTTCTCACTACCCTAAACCCGGCGGGGATGGACCTGGAAAACTGGCAGCAGCTCGGCATCAGCCCCGAGTTCGCCGAGAAACAAAACCTCGTTATCGAAGCGTTCCAGAAAATGGGCATACTCGTCAGCTGCACGTGTACACCCTACTTAATCGGGAACTTGCCGCTCTACGGTGAACACGTTGCATGGTCAGAAAGCTCAGCTGTAACGTTTGCCAACTCGGTCTTGGGCGCAAGAACTAACCGTGAAGGCGGACCATCAGCGTTGGCAGCAGCGTTTGTGGGCAAAACTCCTAATTATGGGTTGCATTTGGATGAGAACCGATTGCCCGACGTGCATGTTCAAGTTAACACGCAACTAACCAAACTCTCAGATTGGGGAGCGCTGGGCTATGCGATTGGCAAGAAGGCGGAAAACAAAATCCCCTACATAACAGGCATAAAAGCGGCAGAACTTGATGAACTCAAATCCTTCTGCGCTTCTGTGGTGACGTATGGGGCTAAGCCGCTGTTTTACATGAAGGGCATTACGCCTGGCGCTGAACTGCAAAAAGAGCCCAAAGAGTCAGTCGTGGTTGAGCAGAGCGACCTTAGGAACGCTTACGACAACATCAACGACGAAGTATCCGAAATAGAGCTGGTCTGCGTCGGTTGCCCGCATTGCTCAATAAAAGAAATCAGCCAAATCGCCAAACTGCTGGAAGGCAAAAAAGTCGCCGAAACCACGGAGTTGTGGGTTGCCACTTCAAGAACAGCCAAGCAACTGGCAGATAAACGCGGCTACACTCAAACCATAGAGGCGGCTGGCGGCAAATTTGCCTGTGACACCTGCATGGCTGTTGCACCCCTCAAAGGCAGGTTCAAATCCTTGGCGACGACCTCGGCGAAGGGCTGCTTCTATTCGCGTCAGAACCTTATGAAAACCAAAATGGGCAGTATTGAAGAGTGTGTTGATGCGGCGGTGACTGGAAAATGGAACAACTAAAAGGCAGAATAATCTACAAAGGCAAAGCACAAGGCGAAGCGCTGGTGACTTCCATGCCAATCAGCTTCTACGGCGGCGTTGACCCCAACACAGGCATCGTACTCGAGAAGGGGCATGAACTGCAGGGGCAAAGCGTCAAGGGCAAGATTTTGGTGTTCCCGCAGGGCAAAGGCAGCACAGTCGGCAGCTACACGCTGTACCGCATGAAAAAGAACGGCACCGCCCCAGCAGGCATGATAAACAAAGAAACCGAAACCATAGTAGCCGTGGGAGCAATAATCAGCGAAATCCCCTTCGTAGACAAGGTTGATGTTTCCAAGATAAAAACAGGCGACCAAGTAAACATAGAAGACAGCGTCGTAACTATTCCTTAAACTCTTTCCTTTTAATCTGACTTAAGCTTTTTAACAAAGACGTTTTTCCTCATAAGGAAGAAAAACAAACCTATCCCAACAATAATCACAGCGATAACAGTAGCGGCGATGGGCATAACGGGAAAAGACTCAATTGTGGAAGTTGATACCGGGGGAAGACCAATAGCATAAATCTGATAGCCTACACTAAGGTATGCGACACCATTGACGACAACTGGTTCACCGAGCCTGTAACCTAAGTTTAGAAATCTGCCTTTTGTTGCCCATGAACCTAAAGTATAATTCCAGAGGGTTCGTCCAGTATCTGCGTTTAAGGTAACCAATGAATCATCCGAGGATAAGTAAATTATGTCATCAAAAATTTGAGCGGTGAAATTTCATTTCCAAGAGTGACGCTCCAAAGTCTGTCTCCATTTTTAGCATTTAACGCAAAGAGTTCAGCTGGCGACCATCTATAAGTTACATATAGATTATCATCTCTCATAACAATTAGTGATGGTCCCATGTGAGAGCCATCCCAGAACGAGTAGTTCCAAAGCTTGGCTCCGTTAGTTGCGTCAAAAGCATAAATGTTGGCCCATGATGAACTTGCATAGACTACATTATCTGCAACAGTGTATGTTCCGTGGAAGTCTTCACCGTAGTAGTCCCAGATTCTGGCACCGGTAAGTGCATTTAAAGCGTGCATTCCCTCAAACGAGCCAATATAGACTATGCCATTGGCTACTGCGGGAGTTGACCATGCAACATTACCAACGTTTGTGTTCCAGATTATGTCACCATTATTCGCATTCAAAGCACTGCTACCGATGAAGACTACTTTATCGACGACAACAGGAGACGATTTACCTACACCAACAGTTCTATTCCAAAGTAGGGTGCCCATAGAAGCGCTTAAAGCGTAAACTGTATCCTCTATACCAAAGAAAACTTTCCCGTCTGCGACAGCAAGGGAACTTATTGTAGGTCCGCCGAAAAACTCTTTGTTCGATATATCAATTCTGTACTTCCAAATTTCTGTACCAGACGTAGCGTTGAAGGCGTAAATGTCAATCCAGGCTATCGTAAGGCTCCCATAGCTCTCTAAAGTCACAGCTGAGATTAAACCTGCAAACAAAATATCATCAACTGCTGTTGGGGTTGTCCAAGTCATTGTTTTGAATCGAATATCCTTTTCCCATAAGTCTTGCGCAGAGGTTCCTGAAGGATTCCAAGCTATGTTAGTTTTCCATAAAGATGTGGGAATCGAGTTGTTACCACCCGGGTGAGTATTTACTTTGAATACAGTTTCACTGGATTTTCCTGTATTCCATTTTGTGCCATTGGCATACACGACTATACTGTGGTAACCGTCGGACAACCCGGCAAGTGTTGTATTTCCATTTACCGTAACCATTTCTACATTGTCTAAGCTATATCCGAACCAAGAGGTCTCTTCTTTGGTGTAAAAAACCAATGGAACACTGTTAGTTGTGTACTCTTTATTTTCAGGCGATATAACATCGATTTCTGGGGAAGTGTCGGCAATAATAAAGTGTACTGAGGAGGAACCTGATCCTGTATAGTAGAACCATTGTGTAATGCCATAAAGATATCCAACTCCCGTTACCTTGACCTCTACATGTTGGGGACCTATTGGGGCGCTTCTTAGGTCTACGGTATAGGAGAATACACTTTGAGGGCTAGGGTCGTCATCCTCCCAAGTGTTTGGTGAGTTGTAGCTCCACTGGTAAATTGTTTTGGGCTGGTTTTCCCAGCTTGCCTTATAGGTGACACTGCAAAGCCCTCCGCCTGGCAACATCATCTTGTTTGGGGGACCAGAAAAATATGCGTTGAAAGTGATTTTGGATAAATCAGCATTGTTTAAAATACGACCATTTTCTATGGAGAATATTGCTCCGGCACTTGTCTCTTCAACTAGTTTTCCTCCATATTAAAGTATTTAGCGCAACAACTGAAGATGGGGCTATAATGGTGGCGGCAACCGGTGCTGTAATGATTGTTGCAAAGATGAATAGGGCAAGTAGGCGGTGTATGCGTCTGTCCAATTCATGACCCCACAGTACCTAAAATTTCAACCTCAGGTTTCTGTTAATATTCTATCGATACAGGTTATAAAATTAACTTTCAAATTGGCTTGGGATGTGTTCACCTGTTTTTTTATCAGTATATATGCGCCGATAGGGGAGTAGAGTGGGTGGTGGAAGTATGCTTTTAGCGCAACTTTGCATGATTCACAAACTTTTCCTTTTTTCTTTAGAGGGGTAGTTGGTATTGACGTTAAACCAGCCTATTAGTATGTTAGAACGTAAGAGTCTGCCTTGAGGGAAGCCTTATGTTACCGTTGTCGGGTTTAGGATTGCGATGTTGTGGTTCTCGAGCTTTTTGAAATGCTCTTCATCAGTAGTGTAGATTGTTGGGGCGTGTTCTGCTGCGCATGCGGCGATTAGGGCATTGTTGATGGGGATGCTGTGTTTGGTTGCCCATTGGGACGGCGTCTTGGCAGGCTTCTTTTGAAATTTGGAGGTACACGATGTGTTTTGAGTTTAGTAGGGTGGTCATTCGTGTTTCTGCAGCGTTTGCGTCTAGCATTCTTTTTAGGACCGTGAAAACCTCTGAGATTATTGTGGAGTTGACGGCTAATTGATGTTTTAGTTGGCCTCATAGTCCCTTGTCTATTAGGGTGAGGCATTTTTCGTGGCGTTCTCTGTCCGGGTAATCTTTAATCAGGGCGTAGACTAAAATGTTTGAATCCACTAACGCAAGACGCTTTGATTCAGAGACGTTTACTCTTGCCACATTTCTTCTTCCATGTATTCTTCGAGTTTTTCGGGTGGGATGTAGTGTTTGATTTTGGCGGGTTTGTGGAGTATTTGCCAGAAGGGGTCGTCTTCGACTTTTTCTGAGGCGAAGTCTAAGATTTGGACTTTGAAGCTGTGGTCGTCTAGGGGTTCGATGATTACGGTGTCGCCTGCTTTTAGGTGAGTTTTTGCTCTGGTTTTTCTATCGATGACAATGCGGTTTTTTTGGTCTACCCTCGATGTTGCCATATTTTTCCCACTATATTGACCCACACAAACCAAGATAAAACTTTCGTCGGCACATCCTGTCCGCTTCAACATGGAGCCATGTTGGGCGTGTGGAGAAAAACGCTTATCCCACATCCAAACAGACGCTGAAAAACATTGCACCAGCAAAACACAACCTTCATCTCAAGCGGTCTTGTGG
>QYYE01000104.1 GCA_003589585.1 Candidatus Bathyarchaeota archaeon | reverse complement strand
AGCTTTCGATTTTTTTGCGTTCCGTGATGTTTCGCGATATCGCTAAAAAGCCTTTTGTGCGTCCAGAAACATCCTTGATGATTGTTGCCGAGCCTTCCGCTGGGAATTCTTGGCCCTCCTTGGTTAAAAAGGTAAATTCCAAATTCTCTAAAATGCCAATTTCGGGCAGTTTTTCCATTATTGAAGCTGCTCGACTGTGGTCATTTGGAGAGATAAGCTGGAAAGCACTTTTGCCGATTAACTCTTGTTTTGCGGAGTACCCATGCAGATTTAAAGTGGCTTTGTTGCAGTCGATAACGGTTCCGTCTAGGTCAAATAGGGTTATGGCATCTGGAGATGAATCAAAGATCCTTCTCAGCCTTTCTTCGCTTTCCTTCAGATGAACACACTTGTCATCCAAAGAGTTTTTCAATGTTTCTTGTAGGCGCTTTCTATTTGTGACATCATGAAGAATGACTAGATCGGCTGGCTGGCCAAAATACTCAATTTTGTTACCTTTAGGCTCGACGTAGTGAGTTTCACCGTTTATCTTGAGAGGAACCTCATAGTTTTCAATAACTTGCCCAGACATTCTTTTCTTAAGTTGCTTTTTTACAAGCTCTCTTGTTTGATTATCAAAGAACTCCATATCTACAAGGCGCTTACCTATTAATTGCTCAACTGGGACACCGACAAATTCACCTATGGCCTTGTTTGCAGCCAGCACCAGGCCTTCAGAATTAAGAATCATAATTGAATCGGAAACAAAGTTCAAGAGTTCCGTGAAGTTGTCCTCAAATGAACTGTTCTTTCTTTTCTCCTTCGTCCACAATCACCTCAACTTCGCCGATTCTCTCTTCATCCTCACAGTGGAGTCGCATGAGCTCCACATATCTTTTAAAAGTTAAATCGGGAACAAGCCATCTTGGACCTTCCCACTTGTATAAGAAATCAACTTTCTCGTGAATTTTTCGCATAATTAACAGTTCAAGATGCCTTGAGCCTAAGCCAAAAATTTGTTCTAAGGCGTCAGAAAAATCGTTAATCCTTGAAGGAATTTCTTTTTTTGGAAGGGCGAATTTTTGCTCTAGGCAGAAATAGATGGATCTTTTTGCATCTTCCCCTAGGCTAGATAAGGCTTCGTCTATAGAGCCAAGCAGGATTACTGTAAATTCTTTGGCAGGGTACTTTTTACTCAAATCAATCCCCAATATGTGCCCTTGTTTTCCTCAGACAACCTTCTCAGATTTGGCGTTTGACCTTAATACTGAAAAAGGAGAGTAAAAGGTTATGAATTGGTGGTGTTGATTGCAAATTCATTTCTCAAAAGAATTCTTTCATGCTCGTTTCTTGGAGTAATGGTTGGTTGAGACATGTGTAACGTATTGAAGAGTTATCGTTAACTCTATTTCGATAATTACTTAGGTGGAGCTTCGTTTGGAATTAGAGCTTTAGTTTGATTTTGCAGATTTTGGGTTTGATTCTCAATCGTATAACCTAAGCTTCTCAAGCGGTCAAGTTGTGGGAAATTTTCGATTTGAACGGTTTCTTCCATAATGACTATTCCGTAGCTTATGACTATGCATGTTGAGACGACTACAGCGGAGATTAATAAAAGGGAAGCTAAAGTTGATTGCATTCTAGCGTCCCCTCCCGAAAAGTTTTTTGATTTGGCATAACTTATTCCCATATTAGATATATATCGATAATCGTAATATGTTTTTTAAATGATATATCATTCAACTGTTGCACAAGTGAACACTTTTTAGCACGGTATTTTGCCAACAGCTTATTGATTAGAATAGCAAATTATACATCTTTTCGTTAAAAAGAGTAAGCGTTCTGTTGAACAATAAGCCAGCTATCACAAGCTAATAAAGGGGCTGAAATGGTGAGTCTGTTCCTACTCAACGATTGAAGAAAACCCCAGTTGAAGGGAGAGGGGTAACTTCAAGCGCTTCACAGGCTCTCCTCACCAGCCAAGTAAGCACTTGATTGAAGAATTTAAGCTTTAAGCAACCAAAAACATGGAAGGCTGTTTTAAGTTTTTTTAGAGCAGTGGTTCTATGTTGAAGAGCTTCCAGAGGGATTGGGCGATTGCTTTTGGGGTTCGGCCTGTTTTGTTTGCGATTTCTTTTAGGGTGAGTTCTTTGCCTTCATTTTTGAGGAGTACTTGTATTACGGTCAGGTCTGTTTGGTTGAGTTTTGCCATGGTTTTCTTCCTTTTTGCTTGCATGGGGCAATGAACTAATTAATAACACTGTTATACTTTTAAGCTTTACTAAAAACCCCCGCAACACCAAGCATTGTGAGTTACAAGTGTTGGTTGATTAGCCTCGCCATGTCTATAACCGTTAAGTCGTAATGGCACTTAGGGCAGGTTTTTTGGATGTCATTTTTGGCGCCAATTTTTAGCGGTGTGCCACAGTGGCAACAGAAATATGTTAACATTTGCCCCCGCTTCCCAAGTTGCTCAACCAACTCATCAGCACTAAGTTGAGAAACGTTTGTGTCTTTGGTCCTCTTACGTGTTTCCTCTGCCTTCTCTTGCATGCCAAGTTTCTCATATTCTTTGGCAGCATCTTCATAGCGTCCTGTCATTTCAAACCGTTTAATTCTTGCTTTAGCTATGCTTTGCGGGTCATCAGGGTCAGTGTTGAAGAAAGTGCACTTCGCGTTCTGGACATACGGTTCCTCCAGTTCGGTTCCGAAAAGCTCACAAGAGCCCACATTAAAGAAGACGCAGGCTAAACAACTGTTCTTTTTGTATTCCTCTTCCAGGGTTCTGTAGCATGCCGGGCACGCTTCCACCTGCTTGCCGTCTTTTACTGTATTTAATGGAACGCCCTTGAAGGTTGCATGGCAAACTTGACATTGTGACTTCATACTTAACGGCAAAGTACAGGGAATGATGACTTATTTGTGTTTTCCAAAAAAATACTTAATTTATTGATGACTATATTGCTGTTTGGCATTTACCTCATGGTTAATCCACGCTAATGAGAGAACCGCGAGAACTACACCTATTATTAGTAAAATTACTAGGTAAGAAGAGCCAAAATACTGATCTAGCAAAATCCAAACGCTGCGAAAAATCAACACAGAAGCCAAAATAAGAACGATTTCGCCAATAATCACTTTTGTCAATCGCATAACATAAAGAGTCCAAGCTTCGGCTTAAAAAACTAATGCACTAAAAACGGCTGGAAAACGATGGTATAAAAAAAAAGGCATGAGCACTTGGTTTTTCACTGGTGCGTGAGTGGGATTTGAACTCCATCGCTTAGTAGTGCTTCTAATTAGAATATTTTCAATATTAATCATCGATTCATAAAAGTTAAAGTTCACTTGCCTCAATTAAAGCAATACTTGATTTGTAAAGAGGCGAGTTAATGAAAAGAAAAATGTTCCTGAAAAACAAAGCGGCCTTCTCGGCAGTAATAGCTTCGCTGATTCTAATGCTTCTTGCAGTTGCAGCTGGCGTAGTAGTTTATGCATATGTGATGGGTTGGCTTGGTGGCGCTCAGCAAAGTTCTACAAGCACTGGCATGTTACAGGTTGATTCAATAACTGGTAGTGTAAGCGATTCACAGATAAAACTGTATGTCCGAAATGTCGGTGGATCAGATCTTGTTCTTGACAAGTTTTACATAGCAGGCACTGCTGTAACCAATACTACAACGTTAACACCTTCACTGCCTGTACAGAGCACAGCATATCTGCAATTTGATGGACAAACATTGCAAGCGAACAAGTTCTATGAGGTCAAAGTTGTCTGCATTGACGGTACAACAGTTAGCACATCGGTAGAGGCAAAGTAGAAGGCTAACCCTTCTTTTTTGTTTTTTATTAAGGGATGTGAAGGCGTGAAGGTACTACTAAAAAGACTAATACATTGCAGAAAAGCCGTGGCAGAAGTCGTAGGTAGCCTCATAATAATCTTAATTATAACAATCGCTGGAGTGGGTGTTTACGCTTATAGTCTAAATGTCATATCTGCCTCAAGCGATGATTTCAGTAGTAAAACCTTGCAAAATAGCCAACAAGCGCAAGAGAGATTTGGAATACTCCGGGTATGGTCAAACAATCAAGACCAAATTAGATTGACTATACTTAATTATGGTCAAACTGACCTAAGCGTATCCGCAGTTTACCTAAATGGAACAGCCGTCCAACAATATATAAACGGCAAGGACATAACGATTGGGACAGGTCAACTTGTAACCGTTGATTTCATCTCACCTTTACCAATTCAATCAGGCTTGAGCCTTCAGATTCTCGCGGTTTCAGAAAGGGGAGGAAAAACAACTGTTCTCTATGAAACTTAGCCGCTCAAAAAAAGGAGTTGGTTCGGTAATAGGGGCAGTTTTCGTAGTCCTAATAATATTATCCGGATTCACATTCTATGAAATTGCTCTATTAAGCATGAATAACTACACTGCCGCTGTCAGCTCAATAAACCAAGCCGATAGGAACCGAAGTAACGAAAACCTATCCATCCTCTCCGTTCAAACAACCAACGATAACGACCTAAACATAACTGCTAAAAATACAGGCAACATCCACTCAACAATAATTTGGCTGGGAATATTTAATCAATCGGTTACACCTGAGGACCAAGGATTTTTCAGCGTAAGCCAACAAATATCAATCGGAGAAATACAGAGCTTTCTGTCTCCCTTCAAAGTTACCCCTGACCAAAAATATGCTGTTCAGCTTATAACAAAAGAAGGCAACATTTTCGATTATACCCTCTACCCACCAGACCAAGCTACTCTAGCTTTATCGCTTATAGCTGTACCCCCAACTGTTTATCAATCAAACAACATAACGCTACTTCTAACCGTAACAAACAACAACACAGACGGCATAGCAGTAGAAAACATAACGGTAAGCCTACTAACGATACCGTTCACGCTAACCACGCTTTTAACGTCTCCAAGTTCCCTAACTACAAGCTCATTAGCACCTGGCGCAAGCAATTTTTTTACTTGGACCTACGCCGCAACAGAAGTAGGAACGGTTCTTTTTGAAGCAACATACAACCGAGCACCCCAAGGGGCATTTGCCAGCGCCACGGTAACAATACTAGAGGCTCTAGCTACAGCTAATCAAGGCCAAGTCACAATCACAGGAACTAACGCAACTGTGCCATACAATCCCACACTATGGAATACTATGGGCGGAACCAGCCATGTTAGCGGAACAATTCAAAGCCTGTCAGCCAACGATTTCAACACAGTAGCTTTCGCACCTTACTACACTGGAAGCATAAGCGTAACTAACCAATTTGTTACGTCAAGCATGTCTGATGTAGACGGCAGCCCAAACGTAGGGTCGATTGACAATTTTGTTGGAATGCAATCTGGACCCGACGGAAACTATGCAACTTTAACAGAAGAGCAGACAAGCGGAACTGATGGTTCTTTTGGCAACCCTTCAAGCAGCACCATAGGTTATACCAACATCAACAGCAACAGGATGTATGGGGGAGTCTTCACTTCTGAAAGCACCATGGCGGCCTCCGTAAACAGCATAACATTTTATGGAAGAGCCAGCTCAGGCACCAGAAACGCTAAGGCTGTGATTTGCGACAGCTCAGGTTACATTCTAACAAATGGCATAAGCGACCCCTTGGTCATAACAACCACTGCAGAGTGGTACACCCTTACATTTCCTGAACCGCCAATTATTTATCCAGACACGGAGTATTGGCTAATGATTGTTTCCAGCGCAAGCTCCATTCGTCTATACTATACCAGTTTTATAGATGGAAATGCAAGACTTGATATAAGCAACATTTACGCCTCGCCTAACGACCCCACTGACGCCATTCCAGCAACTTATCAATACTGTATCTATGCTAATACTTCTTCGATAGGCTACAGACTTGACTTTGAAGTTCAGTGGACAGACGTAGATATCGTTGCACAAACTAACGATCTAGCTATCTACTTAGCGGGGCAATCAAGGTCCGAAGATATTGCTGTTGATGTGTGGGTAAGTGGAGAATGGCAAAACCTTTTTTCGGGTTTGTCAACGGGCTGGAACAACATTTCAGTCACTACCTACCTCACATCATCAACTTTCACCATACGTTTTAGGGATGCTTCGCCTACTGACTCTGTTGGAGATTCTTGGAATATAGATGTCGCACTCCTTCGACAAATTAGTCAAAGCGACCAATACACCGCTATGGTTGAATTCGTTGGCTCCTCAAACAATGAAACGTGGACTTCGCTAATATGGAATGTCGCATCGCAATTTGACAGCGATAACATCAACATCACTATCCAATTCTACAACTTTACTTTAGGAGCTTTCGAGTCAAGTGGAAGCGCGTATGCTTCATTTATGTCAATCGCTGATGCAAGCAACCTTCAAAGCGGCTCCATAGCCTCGAATTCTAGTAATTTTAAAGATTCCGCCGGAGTTTGGAAACTTAAAATCACGGCTGTAAAAGATACCTCGACTCCATTCAATATGTATGTTGACTGGATAGAGATTACACCAACCTACATATCAAGCGGCGACACACTGCCTTACGGCGCTATCCAAAACTATATAGTAACATCTACCTCAGCTAACGATGGTCCTACACCCTATGTTTATGTATCCATCTATGCAAACGGATCAAGCATAAACCTTCAAGACGCCATCACCAACCAGACAATCCCAAATCCTGCTTGGGTACAACTTGACTCAAACGGTATCTACCAGTTCAGACTTCAGTCCACCAGCAGTTCTCAAGAAAGCTTTGTTATTTTTGCATCTGTCGGAACCACGGTCGGACGAAAAAGCGTGCTGCAGGAGGCTCAATGATAATGACCCAGAAACCGGGAAATGCCGTCCTGAAAAATAGACCAGTCATTTTCATGGATCTTTTTAAGAGGAAAAAACAGAGCGCGCTATCGACCAAAAAGAAGACAAGTGAAACTGCGATGGATGAGGATCATGACTCACAGTTCAAAGATTTCTACGCCGTAACGCCTCCGTTTGGAAATGTCGGCATTCAACTGGATAGGGCATCTGGTAGGCTATTGTACAGAGTTATCGAGCCAACCCTGGATGCACATGAGCAAGACACTCTTATAAAACTTAAAAATATGCTTCGAGAAGAAACCAACATCTCTTTGTCTGAACTTAGGGATGAAAACTCGCTTGAAGGGTACATTTCTGCTGATATCAAAAAAATGGTTAAACGGTTCAAGCTGGACATTAAAAAGAAGTCAATGGATAAATTTACCTACTATGTAAAGAGGGATTTTCTTGGCTATGGACCAGTCGATGTGCTCA
>QYYE01000103.1 GCA_003589585.1 Candidatus Bathyarchaeota archaeon | reverse complement strand
CTTCTCCCAATCCCGGTCCAAATAACCGCACTCTCTCCAATACTAGAGAAAGTGTTACCGAATTTCTAGATAGAACACATCGAAATCTTGATGAGAAAGGGCTTAATACAAGAGCTATCAATAGTACTAGCAGGTTTACGGTACTGTTTTTGACAAAGCCCTTGCAGGAATACTATGATTTTCCTTTGTTTTCTGAAAACTTTTTCAAGCCCTTTTAAGAGAACAAATAATTCTTTTGAGCTGCTTGGAGCAAGTGTCAATACAAATTTTTCGGTTGTGTCCTTAGCATTCAACTTTGGATTTCGAATTGGAAAAAAGGATTTCAGAAAAATCTTCGGTGTATTTGCGCTCCTGCTGTTAATTGTAATTGGCATGCCTCTGCATATTTTGAGAGCACTGCCTGACGAAAAAGTCAATACAACGTTGCATACGAGTGGAAACAAGATACTGGACGCAAACAATAATCCAATCTATCTTAAAGGCATTGGAAGATTAGGTGATTTAGATAGTTTAAATGGGCAATGGTACGGGATTGGTGAAACCTACAATACCAATGATTTCAAATTTGTAACCGATAAAAACCTGCTGAACCTAAGAATAAACCAGACTCTTGATTGCTACAAGAATGTTTGGCAAGTAAACAACATTAGAGTTTTCATAGCCGTTGATTGGTGGTATCAAGACAGCGTAAATCCAAGCATATATGACAATAATTTTCCAAACAGAACTTTCAGTTACCGAGATTACATCGAAACCGTAATCACACTAGCCCAAGACAGGGGCATATACGTTAATTTTGTGCCCTACAATGTCTTCAACTTTTACGAGCAAACTGATCCTCAGTACGAGGGAGTACCATTATTTCACTATGATCGCCCAGAAGAATGGATAACCAAAATAAATCCTAATCAAACAAGCTTTTGGATAGATTGGTGGGGCAGCGTAGTCGACAGAATTGGCAGCTATCAAAACGTAATGTTTGAAGCATGGAACGAACCAGAAATCAATGATGTTGCACGAGACCCACAGCGTTGGATATACTATAACTATTTGTGGGCAGTTTATAAAACGATAAGGATTGAAAAAAACAACAGCAACATAATTTTCCTCCAATATTACATGAACACGGCTCCAAACTGGAAGGACCTCTCATGGATGCAAGAGGTTTATGGCATAATTAGCGCTAAATTAAACGACGAGCCAACCAATCTAGTTTTTACCACTCACATCTACCGCCATACACCAGACGGTTTCCTTGAACCTCAGCACAGATGGGCTTACTCGTATGACCAGTTAAAGTCTCAAATTGAAACATTACTGAAAACAGGCATGGACAATATCCCGATTGTTTTTAACGAAATCGGTATCATGACCGAATACAAGTATGCAGCAACCGGGGATGATACCTGGGTTAATGAACTGTCTTTCTGGCGCAATTTACTCACCATTGCTAAAGAAAAACAAATCGGTGTCACAGCTTATTATTGGATGGGCACGGAAATTTGGGGAAGCCGCAACCAAGCGTTACTAGCTTCAAACACGTGGAAACAAGAAACCCCATCGCCCATGCCTAACCAAGTTGGACAGTACTTCATAGACGTATTCAAAGATGAATCAACATCAACGCCCGCTTTACCGCCAGCGCCTACTCCTGTTCCGGTAGATGCTTTAACAATCAGACCGCAGGAATCAGTTAGGCCAACAACTCCTTCACCAGGCCCAACTCCGTTAGTGCGTGAAACGTTCCGATATGAATCCGGCTCTTTTCTTTTGTATTTCGTAATAATTTTTCCAAGTGTCTTTTTTGTGGGAGCAGTTTACCGATGCTATAGAAGAAGAAATCGGATTTGACCACTTAAAACGTGTTAAAGGAAGGTTGCTGTTTTTTGGATAAGCTTTAAAAGCAAGCGTTTCATTTCCGTTTGGCTTCTCAGAGGTAACAGGCACATGTGCGAACAGGTAAGCACCAGTTCAAGCAAACATGCGCCCACGCTTGCCCTGGAAAATTCACAATAACAGCAGGAGGAAAAGAAATGTTATCAAGAGATTGCGATGGATGCTCCCAAATGAAAGCATGCAGTAGACGATTCCTTGTCGTGGAAAAAGGCGACCGAGTCTACTGCCCAGACGGCACAACCCATCTAGTAGATGGACTATAAAACAAGCAATAAACTGATTATTGCAGTAGCTAAATTTCCTTTTTCTTTTTTTTAGTTCTAGCCCTTTTTTACAGCGCTTCCTTTACTCGATTTAGAATCTCGGTAAAGTCGGCTTCTTGGTCTGGCTTCATGCCCTTCTTAGAAACCTTCAACACCGTCTCATACCCCTTTGCTGCCAGCTCTTTTTCCATCTTCTTCATGGTTCTCTCGTTCCCGAAGATGCGGTAAGTACAGAATAAGATTGCTTTTTTGCCCTCCACTTTAGGCATAGCCTGTATGAAGGCAAAGGCTTCTTTTGCTGGACTAGCTCCCTCAACTGGTGTGCCCAAGATTAAGAGGTCAAAATTCGCGACAGAGGACGGCTGGGTTGATGCTAAATCGTATATGGGTGCTTTTGAAGTGTCCGCTATGGCTTGTGCCAACCGCTTGGTGTTCCCTGTTCTCGAAAAGTAAACTACGCAGGTGGTCATGATTTGAGATAGCCCTATTTAGCCTAATATAACCTTCGATTTCAGACAAGACATTGCCCACTTTGGCGCTATAATTTTAATACCCAGCACGTAAGTATGATTTGTAAGTGCAAAATTATGAATTACTCAGTAATCGCTGACGCCTACGAAAAAATCGAGTCAACAACCAAACGACTCGAAATGACCGCTTCCCTAGTTGACCTCTTAAAAAACACCTCCAAAGACATCATCGGCAAAGTCGTCTACTTAACCCAAGGCAAACTCTACCCAGACTTTGTCGGCGTAGAAACAGGCGTAGCAGAAAAACTAGCCATAAAAGCCCTTGCCCGAGCCTCTGGACGCCGAGAAAGCGAAATCCAAATGGAACTACAAAAAAGCGGCGACATCGGCCAAGCAGCAGAAAACATCCTTGCCAAACGCAGGCAAGCCACGTTTTTCACCAAAGCCCTCACCGTACAGCATGTCTATGAAACGCTTGATAAAATAGCAAAAACCTCAGGTTCAGGCGCAGTAGACACAAAGATGGCGCTGCTGTCCGGGCTTTTAGCTGACGCTTCACCAAAAGAGGCAAAGTACCTTATCCGCACAGTCACAGGCAACCTGCGCTTGGGCATCGCGGACATGACGGTTCTTGATGCTCTGGCAATAGCTTATGGCGGCGGCAAGGAAGCTCGTCAACTCATAGAGCGAGCCTACAACATCTCCTCTGACCTTGGCAGAGTCGCCGAAGTGGTTGCCAAGCAAGGCTTAGAAGGCATCAAACAATTCCAAGTTATGGTTTTTGAACCCATACGCCCCATGCTGTCTGAGCGGCTGGCTTCTCCGGAGGAAATTTTGGAGAAACTGGGGGGCAATTGCATGGCTGAATACAAGTATGACGGCGAGAGAATTCAAGCTCACAAAAAGGACAACAAAGTAATCCTCTTCTCCAGGCGGCTTGAGAACATTTCCAGTCAGTACCCCGACGCCGTCAAGCTCATCAAGGAAAACGTTACCGCTAAAGAAGCCATTCTCGAGGCTGAATGCGTCGCCATTGACTTGGAAACCGGCGACATGCGTCCCTTCCAAGAACTTATGCATCGCAGACGCAAATACGGCATACAAGCAGCCATTGAGCAGTATCCAATTTCGCTTTTCCTCTTTGATGCCCTCTATGTTGACGGCGAAGACTACACCCAAGAAACCTACCCTGTCCGAAGGCAAGTTCTGGAAAAAATAATTAAAGAAACCGACCAGACAAAACCCGCCATCCAAAAACTAGTCAGCAACCCAAAGGACCTAGAGGACTTTTTTGAGGAAGCCATCGAGGAAGGCTGCGAAGGCTTAATGTGCAAATCCATCGGTAAAGACTCTGTTTACCAAGCGGGCAACCGCGGCTGGCTGTGGATAAAATACAAACGTGACTACAAGAGCGAAATGACCGACACCGTGGACCTTGTTGTGGTGGGGGCTTTTCACGGCAGGGGCAAACGCGTCGGCGCATACGGTGCACTGCTTTTGGCAACCTACAACAAGGAAAAGGACATGTTTGAAACCGTCACCAAATGTGGCACGGGCTTCAAAGACGAGGACCTAGCAAAAATCATTGGTATGCTAAAGCCACATGTTATTGCTCGGAAAAATCCGCGGGTCAACTCGATGATGAAGCCTGACGTTTGGTTTGAGCCAGCATTGGTGTTGGAGATTTTAGGCGCCGAAGTAACCCTAAGTCCAATCCATACCTGTGCGATGGATTCAATCCGCAAAGGCAGCGGCTTAGCCATCAGGTTCCCCCGTTTCACAGGCAAATACCGCACTGACAAAAGCGCTGAAGACGCAACAGCTTCTGAGGAATTGGTGCAGATGTATCGTGGGCAACTCAAAAGAATAAGCGAAAAATAGCTGCAAGAAAAAACTCTATACCCACTTCTTCTTAATTGAGAAAACAAGAACACGCGAAAGCTGATGTTGTTGCTCTTCTTGGGTTTATGAGCTGATTTCAGTAGATGAAGCTGCTGAAGGTTGTTTCTTCTTCTGTTGACTTGCAGGTAATTCGAAAGAGAATAACTAAATCAGGCAAACTATTGTTGTCTTCTTCTTTAAGAGAAGAAAAAATTGGCTGTTTTTTTATGTTTTTTCTTGCCATGAAAAACCTTTGGCCTCGACCTATTTTTCATCCCCATCTAAGAGCGCACAGCGCTATACCTTTTCTTTCAATCTTGCACATATCTGTTGGTTCTGTTTTACAATGCAGCAATTAGATTGCAAGAAATGAAAATGTACCGTAGAATGTTGCATTATTTTTCTTGGTTGCTTAGAAGGTAGAAAGCCTGATTTCTGTCTCCTTAGAGCTTTAGAAGTAGTGGGACAGAGAAAAAAATAATGTTCAACTACTTCTAAGTAGTGCCATAAAAATCGCTACTCATTTCTTGAGTTCTAAGCCAGCTTATCTTCATTTCTCAGTAGTAGTCGGCGGTAGAAACTGTTGGGACGACTACTTCTTGAATCAATAGCCAAAAGCTTTCAAAAGGTTAGCTGCGGTTTGGCATCATCAATTTTGTGGTATTTTTCCTCACCAGAGATTGTCCTCGGCAAGGTAACCAAGTATGTTGACGCAAACAGCCAATTTCTTGTCAAGCATATCGCCAATTTTGGCTAGGCAAAGAAAAGATAGCGTGTTTGATCGTATATCTGCTGCTGATTCGTGTGGAAACTGGTCTCTCATGGTAAGTATAAGCTCTTTTATTGAGCGTTCAGCTAAATCAGTCAAAACATACTTTTTGCAACCGCAAATAATCTGCTTTTTTTCCGTGTCCTTTTCTGTAGCATCTCTAATCAAATTATAACTTACTAGTTGCTTTACACAGTCGCCGACTAATTTAGTCGAAAATTTAGGCGCCTCAGGAAGAACCATAACAGGTTATATATCGACAACTCAAATAAAAGCTTAGCTTATAAACAGTGTACTGTTTGATATACAGACGGTTTTATGTTGATTTCCTTAGTGATTCAGAAGTTTAAGTGCTTGAAGCAAAAGTATTGTCTTAGGATTTTCCCTATTTAGCTTGATTATTCGTCTACGGCATTGGCGTAGGTCTGTGATTATTCCTTCTTGCGATAGGATACGCAGGTTTGGATTAACTTGGCTATAGGTGCTGTTAATCTTGCGTATAAGCTTCATAATGTTGGCGCTGTCGACTTGCCACAAAAACTTTAGGATTTTTCGCCTGCATGAAGAAGCTATTAGCTGTTCCAAATCCAAACAAATCGCTCTCCAAGTGCCATCTTGAAGGTTTTTGCTTATAAGTTGTGCCATCAAAGGACTTGTTTAGTCAGGGGAGGGTGCACTGAAAGTGAATTCACTTTCATTTATCTCCCTGTTATAGTAACTATTCGTCTTGCTTTAAAGCAAAAACCGCTAATAGCAATCTGGTGAAATGGAGGCGTGTTGCTTGAACCTAAAGAAACTGCTGGCCTCAACCTGTAGGCAGAAAATCTTAGAAGCGCTCTCCAAATCGCAAGGAATGAACGTAATGGCAGTCGTGCGTAAAATAAACAGCACTTACAATGAGACCAACCGTAACCTCAAAATCTTAGAGCAAGAAGGCATAATATTTTCGGAATTCTATGGCAGAGTCAGATACATAAAGCTAAACCGAGAAAATCAAAGAACAACGCTGTTGCTTCAAGCATTAAAAACTCTTGAATCGGAAAAGAAGCCACCGTTTGCCTAACTCTATTAGAAAAAGGATAAAGGAAAAAAGGACTAAAAAGGATTAACTATTGTTAGGTTAGATACCGAAGACAGCTATCTTGCGGTGTCATTTCTTTTTTAAAGTGAAATTAAAGTGCCTTGATACTTCACCAGGTGAATACCCGAATCTTTCGATAACAAAACCTGCCTTGGATAGGACTTGCAGAAGTTCAGCCTTTGTATATACATAAACGTGATCGTCGACTATGGGTAGGCCCTTTTCAGGGAGAGGCATCTGTTCTAGATCAGAATAGTATTTTGTTAATCTTCCCCATTGCGCAGCGTCTGGTGTGCTGAGGTATAACCTACCCCTATCTGCCAGCGCATCATGAATTTTCTTTAAGGTAGGCACTGGATAAAAATTTAGATGTTCCAATACTTCCGTGAAAAGAATTATGTCATACTTTAAATTCCACGGTAGCTCCTCAAGCTCAATATTACTGACTTTATAAAACCAGTTACTCTCCCTATCGGAAAGTAGCTTTGGCACTTTGCCATAACCTTCAACGAAGTCAGTTGTGTAAATATCGCAATTTAGTACTTTTTTTACATAGAGGGATAAAGTACCGTAGCCGCAGCCAATATCCAGACTTCGTTTAACTTCCCTACCTTTGTTATCTCTAGCGATCCATTCCGGAATGCTGGACCAAAAAAGCGGTTCTAAACGCCTATACGTTTCTTTATAATGTTTGTTAGAAAAAGGTGTCAAAGTAGAGATTTTCTCTTGGCAATTATGAATCTCCCTCATCCAAGAATTTGAAGAACGCTTATACATGATTAGGTTACGTCTAGCTCTTCGATAAGAAAACTTGCCATTTTCATAGATTTTTTTCAGCAAACAGAAAACCTCTTCTAGGGCTGATTTAATCATTCAGCTCTTTTGAATAAACTACTACCTTGATTGGGTAAAACTTACCCTAAATTGGTTCCTTAAAATCAACCAAAGATTAATAATTATAAAATAATTTAAACTTTAGATAAAGGTCCCTGTGCTTACTTGCTAACATGGGGAGATCGAATTCTACCGACTCAAAAAG
>QYYE01000102.1 GCA_003589585.1 Candidatus Bathyarchaeota archaeon | reverse complement strand
TTCACGGTCTCAAAGCAAAAAATTAAGAGAAATATTACTGTTGCAAAAACAGAAAAGTAATATTCACGGGTTGGAAAACCTATCGGCTGCAAAACAGTAAGCTCAATAACCAAGACAGCGATGGCAAATACGGTGTAAAAGAGGTACCGTGGAATCAGGAAGCGGCTGATTTTTATGCAGTTCTCCAACAGGACTCTGTCAACCACGTAGTTGCCGCTTTCCCGTTTAACAAGCCCTATGCGCTCAAGTCTTGAAAGATGATGCTGTGCTACAGAGGGGCTGCTAAGGTTTAATGCTCTTTGAACTTCTCGTATTCCAAGAGGCTTCTTGCTTTTTAGCATGAGGCGATAGATTTCTAGAGCCGTGCCCTTTAAGACGTCGGCAGATTCCTTTTCAGTTAACCCTCTTACACCTCAGGACAAAATAGATAGTGACCATCAATTTAAGAGCTAGCCTCAACCGCAGCCACGTACGCTTTTGATTTACACTTAGGCTGTACAAGGAGTAGTACACTCCCTTACTAAAAATAACGTTAAATACACCGTTATGCCCTTAAGAGACACTGAGAAAAGGGCAGTCCTTTAGGACCTGGAAATAGTGATTGGACAAAGGGCAAAAATGGCGATGGCGGTTACTTTAGCCATATTGTTAGCGGTTATGCTAGCTGCAATAGGTCACGTTCTTGAGATTTACCAATCGATAGGTCGGATGCCTATTCCCATGCCAGTGCCTACGGTGGAAGCGCAAGTGTTTCAAGCAATCCTTTGGCTATGTGTAGCCGTATTCATATCAATCACCGTTTTTGGGGCAACGGTGCTTTTAGTAAGTAAAATAAGAAGCAGGAAAATGTCAAAAGAGCAAATTGATTGAAAAACACTCTTTTCCCTTTAACTAGCTTTAGAATGTCCAAGCTCCCGTCACAAACAACCACGTGAAAAAGCAAAGCCCAGCCAAGGAAACAGCAGTTATGGCGGTTGTGACTGCTTTTTTGCTTGACAGAAGAGCCAAAACTATGAATATGGGAAACATGGCCAGCACATAGCGGGGAACGCTTATCCAAAAGCCTGTCGAAACCGAAAGCAACCAACTAAACAGCATAAACACAAAGTAGCAGGGACGCAGCCTAAACCTAAAGCAACTCAAGAAAGCGGCAAAACACATCAGAAAACCGAAAATAGCAAAAATAACCTGTGAATAGCCAATGGTGAAGCTGTCAGGAAAACTGCCGCCTCTTGCCCAGCCGATGGCGTTAAGCCAGCCGCCAAGTGGGTCAAGAGTTTGGTACCAGTGCACTCGCTCAATCTCCAAAAACGCAAAGAAATCGCCTGTAACCTGAAAATTAATCACCAAGTAAACCAGAAAACCCAGCAGTGGAAGGCTTGTCCACAGCAGTTTCGGTTCAACGTTTCTTATTTTCCAGCCCTTCTGGTGCAAATACTCCACAAGAAGCACAGGCAAAAGAAGCAGCCCAGCAAGACGGCTTAGCGCTGCAAGCAAGCCTAAAACTCCTGCAAAACTCCAGTTCGCTTTTCTAGCGTAGTAGAGGCTTGCTATGACCAGTGCAAGGAATAGGCTTTCGGTGAACACTGCTGATAGGAAGTAGGCGGTGGGGAAAACGCTTAGGTATAGGACTGCTTTTTTGGCTACGCTGTCGCCGTGGTCGAGCTTTCCAAGCTTAAACAAATAGACTACCGCTACTAGTGAACTTACGTTTGATATTATGAGTCCTGACAGGTTAACATAGGCAAAATCAAACGTTATCAACCGCACCAGCAACGGGTAGAGCGGGAAGAAAACGATAAAGTTGGCTGGGTCGCCTTGGTTGACATACCCGTTCTCTGCTATGAACATGTAGTGTGGGCTGTCCCATCTTGCAAACATGTTCATTAATAGCTGAAGGGGCTCGGTGGAGGACCCGTTGGCAAGCGCAATGGAGTAGGCTGTAGCGTACCCTATATAGAAAACTGCAAGTTTAGCCGCTAACGCTATGAGAAGGGCAATTTTAAGCGAGTAGGGAATTTTTCCAATGCGAGCTTTAATTTTTGAGGTGAACAAACTGTTGCCTAACCTTTAGTTGGTTTTTCGGAAAATAAGTTTTTAGTCAACAAATCGCCCGAGAAGGACATCGCGAACGGTTTATATCGCACAACTATTTTGATTAATTGTTAGAAATTGGAGTATGAAATTGTATGAGCAGTGAACCTTTCCATGTAACGGATGCAAATTTTGAGGAAACAATCAAGAACAACAAAGTAGTTTTGATTGATTTTTGGGCTGGCTGGTGTGGTCCATGCAGAGCCTTAGCACCAACGATTTCTGAGTTAGCTAGAGAACAGGCTGGCAAAGTCTTGGTAGGCAAACTGGATGTTGACGAGAATCCGGCGACGGCAGAGCGTTTTCAAGTTTTCAGCATACCTACAATGGTTATCTTTAAGGACGGTAAAGAAGCAGATAGACTAGTGGGTCTTTGTCCTAAAGGCAGAATAAACGATACATTAAAGAAGCATTCACCATAAAAGAGAGCTTAGGAGCTCTTCATTTTTTCATACATTTTCTCGAAAGTCCAGCGAATGCTCGGTTTAAGCTCCTTTAAGCGTTCGTCATCCACATTTTTAATCAATATTTCCCTGATTAGGTCCCCTTCCCGCACAATATTAAACGAGAATACCTTGTCCACTGTTAACTGACCCAGCCTGGCGAGTTCTTGGTCTTTTTCCTGCATCTTCACAAACACCCTCTCCACAAGAAAATTGCCGAACGGTGGGGTGGTTACGCTGAAATGTTTGGTTTCGTCAGGCAACACGTGCATGGCTTGTTTATCAAAGTGGATTATGGCTAATGGCTCGTCAGTCATGGTTTTTAGGGGTATGACGCTTTCTGGCTCAGGCATGTGTTGAGCGGGTGGTTTTGGGACTTCGGCTTCGGGTTTAGGCAAAATAACCTCTTTAGGCATGGACACAGGAGGAGTCGGGACTTCTTTTATGTCTCCGCGTTTAAAGCCTTTCTCAAGTAAAATACCGTTAACAGCATCCAGGCTATCCTGCAACTCTTTGGTTTCAGCCTCTAGGCTTGCGAGTTTTTCTTCCAACCGCTTCTTAAAAGCGATTAAGGATTTCATTTTCTCAGGGTCTTGAGCCAACAATGCGCACCCGCAACTAATTTAGCAGTCGAGGTTTATCAGTTTTGGCTTTTAGCAATGGGTTTGGAGATGTTGGAGCTAATTGGACTAACTTTTCCTGAAATTGCAGGAAAATCCTTGGGGGGATTAGGACTTGAATTTTCTACTTTTTGGTAAAAAATCGAGGGAGTAGACATGGGTTCTGTGCATTTAATTCATACAAAAAAATTTTACCTCGGAGATATAGCTCTTTATCTCTCTTTTAAGGTTAAGACGGATTGACGGCAGTTTGACAGGGAAACAAGCTAAAACTTGTTTAAACCCAAAAAAGAAAGCGAATTTAAGGCAAAATGTGCCCTGCCCTTTAGGATGATATGCACATGATTAATCTGCTTCTTTATGCTGTATTAAGCCCCGCTTTAGGGCAAGGAAAATAAAGAATTGCGAAAGTGCGGCTACACCCGCGGATTCTATTAAGGTTATGTTGCTTATTCCTGCGACGGCGCCACCGCCTAAGGCGCTAAAGAATGTTACTGCACTAGTTATTGCTGCATCTATGAGTGCATTTTCCCAATCGAACCTTTGTTCGGTTACTTTTGTTATTGCATTGGTGCAGTGGACAATAAAGCCCTTTATTGTTAAGGTGGTTTTGGTCACAACTATCACTATCCATAGTAGCGAGGGCTGAGGTTAATTTGGGAGACGACATGTTTCTCAAATACACGCCCTGACGTCCAAACGGTTAGTTCACTCACGAATCGATTGATAAGTTAAGTGGTATTTCTGAAATGCTCCGTCTGTCTTAATAGCAAAACAAATCTTACCTTTTTCAAGGTGACTTGTCTGGAACTCCGCAAAGTACTGGCTTCATCCGTCCGACAGAACATTTTAAGGGTGCTCTCTGAAAAAAGGGAACTTCAAGTGATGAAGCTGGTCAGCAGCGTCGGCAGCACCTATAATGAACTAAACCGCAACCTGTTGATTTTGGAAAAAGAGGGACTAATAATTAATGAGTACCAGGTGAAGGTTCGACGCGGAAAAGTCAGGGTCATACGGTTAAACAAGGATAACCCGAAAACACAGGTACTCCTTAAGGTTCTAAAAACGCTGGAACAAGAAAATAGCGCCCTTAAGAATTCTTAGCCCCATGTTTGGTGTGTTTCTGAAACTTATCGTTTTGCTTAACAAGAAAGCTGTCGATTTTTCTGGTGAGGGATTAACCAGTGAACTTGGAATTACCAAAAGCATCGGTGGAGTGGAAAAGCAAGGGTTTTGAAATTGTTTTCGAACATTATTTGTTGCCTCAATACGGCATCGATACCCTGAACTATTACCCCGTCCCCACAGACGAGTATTTTGATGCTTCAATTCCAATTTCCTGGACTTTATCCCTTACCACCAACACAGAGCAGGCTGGAGGTGAAAGCCAAACATGAAAGTAGTTGACTTAACCTGCCCCTCATGCGGAACCTCAGTAATCCAAAGCAGATGCCTAGACTGCCGCAAGAAAATCCACAGCTATAAATGCCAAAAATGCGGCACCAACATACCAAACCCAGAATACGGCGACCCTTAATCCTTTTTGTTTTCAGTTCAAAGAAGATTAGTCTTACTTGAACAGAAAAACAGTTGTAGGCCGATTTTAGCAAAAACAAAAATAGAGTAAACAGGGGCCTCAATTGCTGCTTCGTTTTATTTCTGATGCTATGTTATCTAATATTGGAACCCAGTGGTCCTTAACTATTTTGTCCCAATCAAACTGCAATGCAAACTGTCTTGAGGCTTTTCCATACTTCTCGACCTTTTCTGGGTGAAAGTATGCATCCTCAATGCACTTGGCGATGTCATATACATTTGGTGTAGCGGTTTCTCCGTTTATGGGTGTTGTTTCAAGGTTTAGTCCATAGCCTAAGGATTTGCATAGCCAGCCGTGTCCCTGTACTAGTTCTGTCATGCTGCTAAAGTCATGGCAAATATTGGGTACACCGCATGCTTGAGTCTCCAATATGGGCATACCAAAACCTTCACGCTTACTACAGAGCAAATGGATATCAAAGCAGTTAATCAAAGCAGCTAAGTCTTCTTCAGAGAACATAGTGCTAATCATGCCAGGGTCCATAAATCTAATTATGTTCTCTAGTCCAAGTTTATGCGATATAGAAAGCAGCGGCATACCTCTTGGGTCATTAGGATTTGTATGGTAGAGCCACATGATGTCCTTTACATCAGGATTTTGGTCTAAGAAATACCTCATTGCTTTCATTGTTCTTGAGTGCCCCTTTCTGTCTTCTTTGTCTCCATTAGCAGCTATAGTTCCAAAAATTAAAGTATTATCTTCACTGATGCCGAACTTCTTTCTTGTTTGTTGTTTGTTTGCGGGTTTAAAGATGTTGGTATTCACTCCGTGGCATATATAGTCGGATTGTATTCCTATTTCAGCTAGGCATTTTTGTTGCCATTTGCATAGCCCTATAATCTTGTAATACTCCTTAGTAAAACGAATAATTTCCTGGGGGTAACTTATTTGATCCATTGGGCTATATAGGATCGGATGAGGGATGATTTTTGGAAATTCGCTGAATGCCCACCAGTCAGTAAATAACACGCCTGCATCGACATTGTATTGTTTGCAGAATTGCGCTGCGGATGCTATGCCGTAAGGCCCATCCTTTGAGGGTAGCACCGGAATCAGGTAAGGAGGGATTCCACCTGGCTCTACACCATAATATGCCGAGATAATCACTTCAAAACCATGTTTTGGTAATCTTGTACAGATTTCTCTTGTTGTTTTGCCGTAGCCTGAAGCAATCCATGGAGCGACACTGTGCCATAATATTCTGAGCTTTGAATCTTTGGCTTCTTCCTTATTTCTCAAATTAGACTCACCTTAAGTGAGTTCTTGTCTATTCTGTCTTAAAGAGAACGATATGTTTCGGAAATAGGCAAGTTTTATTTTTTTACGCTTAAACAGTTTTCTTGAAAGGCCGCTCTCGCAACATCTTCTCACTTTGGACTATTTTTTTCTTTTCCAGACGACAACTATAGTCGTAGCCAGTATTACGGTTATCGTTGCAACTATGAAAGTGATGAATGGCACAAAAGCCGCTGAAGATATAGCTGCTGTTGCCGAGGGCGTCTGGGTTGCCCCTATCAGGGTAGCATACCGAAGACTTGTAGTAGCCACTACAGACTGTATGAGATAGCTTATGTATGGGTTGTTGTTAGAATCTACTGCTAAGTAAGGTTCAAGTGGGTGGGCGGCGAAAAAGCTCGTAGCTACCGTTTGGGTATCCCAAGAATTACCTGTCCAGCTCGCATACGTCAACCAATACTGATCTCCTTCCGCTTCGTTGTAAACTCTGGTGATGTAGCTTACGTGTGGGTAATCTTTTGAGTCTAACGCTATATTCATTGAGTCTATTTGCACGTTTGAAACCACCGGTTGAGTATTCCATGCAGAGCCATTCCAGCGGGCGTATAGCATAGTGCTGAGAATAGTCATGTTTTCTGAACTAACGAAGTGGTGCTGTGTGAAAACGGAGTGCAGCGTGCCATTGGAATCTACAACCAAGTTTCCATAGTTGCCTGTTGGAGGTGGCAGAGAAAGGGGTTGAATCTTCCAGTTGAAGTTTTGGTAGGTGGCTAAGGTGACGTTGATTGCTTGGATGCCGCCAGTTTGACCATAGTCTGTATAGGAGGAGGGACTATACATTATGTAGGGTGTGTTGTTTTTGTCTATTGCAAAAGATAATCTGGAAGGTATTTCTCCATCTTCAAACCTGGTTACTGTTTGGATACTCCATCCTGCTCCTTTCGACACGGCGTATTTGACTGTTGCTCCGTCGTTATAGGCTATATATGGATTGCCATACAAATCTAAGGCAACAATTCCGAAGCCGCCACCGGTAAAGTAATTTAGGTCTACTGTTTGAAGGGACCACTCTGAACCTGTCCAGCTGGCATACATTAGGGGCTCCCAAGAACTACTGTACAATATATGTGGGTTGTCGCTAGCATCCAATACAAGGCTGTATGCGCGACCTATCGCGATTTGTTGGGTGCTCCAGCCTGAGCCATTCCAGTTTGCATACATCACTAAAGGTGTTTTGAACCCATCGGGCTCAATGCGGACATTAGTGTAGGCAATGTGAGGTAAATTGCTGGAATCCAGAACAATAGGACATCGACCTTCAAGAGTGTATGCATCGTTATCCACCGTTTGGATATCCCAAGAAAAAGCAACGCAACCCTGCATCACTGAGAGAAGAGCGAGCAACAGGAGGGATATCGCAAATATACTTATGAAGACCCAACCATGCGTTTTCTGCATCCTTCAAAGCCCCTGTCTATCTATTAACCAATGAAGTATAGAATAATTACCTATTTAAAATTATCAAAAGGCTTTGATTTTTGGCGGTTTATTTCTGAAATGTCTCGCCTTCTTTAATACTCCAGAAATCAATAAAGGGTTTAAAAAAAGGAAAAATTTTAAAAAAGGATGTGAAAAATTGTCAGCAAACATTTATCATTACCCTTGCAATAGAAGCTATTATACAGGTGATCACCTAGCCGATTATAGTCGAGCACTTACGGCTTGGAATCTAAACGACCAAT
>QYYE01000101.1 GCA_003589585.1 Candidatus Bathyarchaeota archaeon | reverse complement strand
AGTAACAAAAAAGTCATCGCTCTAGCTGTGATATGTATACTACTTGCAGCTAGCTTAGTTGGAGTAATCGCTATTTACCAGCCCGAATCCCGAAGCAACGCGTCAGCGTTAGAAGCCCTTCAGGCGGAACTTACTGAAAAACAAAACATGATAAACTCGTTGACCACCCAAATAGCAACCCTTCAAAGCCAAGCCGGCGATAATAGTGAGACTATTTCAGGGCTAAATCAAGCGCTTATCCAAGCAAACACACAATACCAAGAGCTTCTTGCGATTGTACGTCTTGAGAAGTCAAGTCTTTTATTAAATGAGTATGCGTTAACTCAAGATGCCAGCACTTACACCGTAGTATGGGATAACATTCTAGAATATGCAGGATTCGTTGCCGTTGATGTTACCGCTTCATCAAGCACTACATACGCCGAAACCATCTACAACTCGTATGACGCAAACTTCGCATATAACGTAACTGTGGGTGCTTCAGGAACCGCCTTGTTTCCAGTCTTGCCTGGTCCAGTAGAAATTCGACTTGGCAACATGAACCCAGCTGGCACTAACAACAACGCGACTATCACAATCAAATACTATTACTAACTTTCTTTTGGTAAAAAGGGAACTTTTTCTTTTCAAAGAAGGGCAAGCTTTTCAGGCACTAAACCGCACACCTATCGTAAATACCTAACAAAACCGAATGGTTACGACCTGTTGGGTAAGGATTTAGATTGCAAATGATTATTTTGCTAGAGCTTATTTCCGCATCGTGTGCAGTAGACGGCGTCTGCTTGGTTTGGTGTTCCACAGTTTGGGCAGTACTTCACTTGTCCAGCAACAGTTGGCGCATTGTATTGTTCAAAAGTTTGAGTTGGCGCTCTTATTCTAAAGAAGGCTATCGCAAGAAGGAACCATGCAACCTCTTGCAATAAACCTCCCGGAATAGCCATAATAGAAAGAGCACTAAATGAAATTAACCCTGTAGCTGCAAAGGCGGTAAACATTACTCCAAGTACAATTGTAACCAAAGCGCCAGCTAACAGCACTTTAGCGCCAGTCGTAAACAAGGGTACCTCAGATTTATCTGCCAGCAAATTTAACGCCCGCACAGTGAACACTACATAAACTAACCCGATGAACCCGAAAACAACCATGAAAGGTGCAAAATAGGGCAGAAACAGCGGTTGCATATCAGATGGTGTGCTGGGTACTGTGCTTATGCCGGGAATTATGCTTACTATATTAGCGAAAAAAACTATAACCATTATAGCTCCGACAAATATGCCGGCAACAATTGCGAAAACTAGGCCATACAAAATGTAATTGAATATTCGGCGCTCACTATAATCTCTAGAGAAACCGTACATTGCAATCAAAAAGAGAATAAACCCAATAAAGGCAAAAACCCCAATGACACCGCTTACCGCTACAAAAACAAGGTTAGCCGCGACAGAAGAGGGATAAGCGTACTGAATAATAGACAAGACGCTGCTAACTGCACCAACTACGGTAAAGCCGGCGCCGATGCCGCCCAAAGTACGGTTGCTTTGAATAGCCACTTTTTCAACCTCAAAGGCTATTATGAGAGGATTAAGGGATAAGTTTTATGCCTAACTCAACTGCTTCTTTCCCAGAGGTAACCAATAAACACTCAGCCTTGTTATCGCTTATAAAGGGGGAGGGGGGTCAAGGCAGAGCAAGCAAAGATGACCCGACCTGACTTATAAAAAGAGGGTTATAGAAAAAAAATCGCTACAAAACTTCAAAGCTTAAATGATACAACACACTTTTCACTTGCGAGAAGCGAGGAAAAACCGTTGGTTAACCAAAAAATAAGCGATGGCGACTACGTGCTAATTTACCTAGATGCACGCAGAACATACATGATAAAAGTTGAAGCGGGAAAAACCTTCCACACACACAAAGGCTACCTAAAACTTGACGAGTTAATCGGCAAAGAATTCGGCGAACCAATCAAAAGCAGCCTCGGCATAACATTCACCACCCTAAAACCCTCATTAACCGACTACATCATGAAATCCTCACGCAACACCCAAATTACCTACCCCAAAGACGCAGCACTAATCGTAATGTTCAGCGGCATTGGACCCGGAAGCAAAGTCGTAGAATCAGGCACTGGAACAGGTGCATTGACAACTGCGCTTGCACATTATGTTGGTCCCACAGGTAAAGTCACCACATATGAGTTGCGCAGTGAATTTCAAAAGAACGCTGCCAAAAACCTTCAACGCTCAAAACTAATCGACCGTGTGGAGATGAAAAGCGGCGATGTCACATTGGGCATAGAAGAGAGAGACGTGGATGCGGTGATTTTGGATTTGGCAACTCCCTGGCTTGTTGTTCCACACGCTTACGAAGCTCTCAAACCATCAGGTATCCTCGTGTCGTTTAGTCCGACCATAGACCAAGTCGTAAAAGTCACCGAAGCCCTCAAAGAAAACAACTTTGTCTTTATAGAAACCATCGAGTGTATGATGCGAGCCATGCAGGTAGAGCGTGGAAAAACAAGACCTCAAACCCTCATGACAGGGCACACTGGCTACATAACTCACGCAAGAAAAATCCTCAAACCCCAACCAGAACCGATGCAGCAAGAAGATGCAATAGAACAAGAGGAAAATTGGGAAAAGGCAGAGGAAACTGCCTAAACCGCTTAATTTGTACTCTTTTTAGCTGTTGGTTGCGGAGTGCTCAGCGTCCAGAAAGCCTGCTTTAACTGTTCTCCTCGAGTCCAACCGTAATAGTAACCTGCTATTTTGCCAAACGACGGAATGAACACGTGATCAAAGGCTTTGTAGAGCAGTGGATTGTGTATGCGGTTGTCAAGGAAAGTTGGCTTCCAAATTTTAATGTTGTATTCCCAGCATTTAATGAAAAAGTCCCAGCGAGCTTGCGACAGGGAATCCATTTCAGCACCTTTCTTGTTCATGAGCACGCAGTTTTCAAGCGGCACAAAGAACAGCGGAACATAGAATGCATTATAGTCCTTGAGTTTATCCATGAGCTCCAGCGTTTGCAACATGTCTTCCTCTTTCTCTTCTGGTAGCCCAATAATGAGTGTTGCAAGTGGATACCAATCGTTATCGTTGAGGATTCCAAAAGCGTTTGTGACAACTTCTTGCCATTGCTGTGGCTTGTAAGGCAACATTTTCCCACCCATGTATTTCTTCATTAACCGTGGGCTTCCTGTTTCAATGCCTGTTTCAGCGGTGATTATAGCTTTTTTGCCAAGCGAATACCAGCTTTTCTCAATCAAAATCTCTGCCAATTCCTTAATCATCCTAGGATTTTGCACCACAGGAGCCAGAGACATGTGGGAAGACTGAATGCTCTTGACGCCAGGATAATCTGCAACGCTCTTCACTAAGCCAACAACAGCTTCTTTGTTTGGGATGAACCTTTTGTCCTTGGAACCGTACAAGAACAAGTCTTCGGTAATTAGCGTGACATGGTCGCTGCCTTCCGTCACGGTAAGCGCAACCTCTTTCATAACCTTCTCTAACGGAATATCCACTTTGCTCTGCATTGTAGGAGTGCAGAACTGACAGTTTCTTCCGCAACCTTTTGAAATCTCCACTTCTCCGTGAATTCCGACATGATGAATTAGCGGCATTATGCCGCTGTAGTCCCAATTGCTGAGTGATTCATCTGCTTTAACCACACTCGGGAGAGCTTCGCCATTTACTGCTTTCTTGAAAACTTCGACTATTGGTTCTGGTCTGCCACCGATAAGAACACAATCTACGCCGTAACTTTCGGATACGCCTTTGCGTTCAAGCTGCCAAGAGCCAAAGCCGCCAACAATTACTTTTGGTTTGTACTTTTTGATGATTGGGTTAGTGACGAGTTTGTGGAATTATAAGGCATTCATGGGTTCACCACCACCGATGATGTTGGAGTATGTTTTACTTACATAACCCATGCCTGTTGGATCCATGGAAGATATACCGATAACTCTTGTTTCGGGACCAACAAAGTCCTCTAGATCATCTGGATGAACTACAGCAACCTCATTTTCTGTAAAACCGTTTTCCAATAGCATGGCTTCTACTTTTCTTAAACCATATGGACAGTATCTTGCTCTGCCGTCGGGGTGACGATCAACTGGCGGATAAAGTGTTCTTCTAGCGAAGCCTATTGGGATTGGACCTAGTGCGAAACCTGCTAAAAATGCCATAAACGGGTTGTTATCAAAGTCACTCATTTCTGTGGCTGATGCGGTTAGCACAATTTTTATGCCTTGACCTGTTGCCAATCTCTCTCTTCCTTGCTATGAATAGAGATAATCAATGTTTAAGAGGTCCTATTAAAAACTACTGTTGACTGAAGAGTTATCGCCCACAAAACAATGTAAAATTTGCATGCCGTCTGAGTAACTCTGAACTTTCATCCGATAATGTCAAGCTAATGCCTTCTCATCATCCGGCGGAAATACTATGCACATCCGCAAGATAAAAGCCTTTAAGCTTTTTCATATGTTTTTAAGTTCATTAGGCACAGTAAATGCAGGTTAGGGCTATTTTGGTTAGGAATGCTTTTATTTTTCGCTTGAAATAACCTATTAATAAGGAGTTATAGTCTCATGGATTTTGTTGGAAGTCAAACTGAAAAAAATCTCCTCGCAGCGTTTGCTGGAGAATCCCAGGCTAGAAATCGATATACTTTTTTTGCTAGTGCAGCAAAAAAGCAAGGATACGAGCAGATTGCAGCCATCTTTGAAGAAACAGCCGGTAACGAGAAGGAGCATGCAGAACTATTCTTTAAACACCTTAAAGGCGGAATGGTTGAAATTCAAGCTTCTTACCCAGCAGGAGTCATTGCTTCAACCGCTGACAACCTCAAAGCTGCTGCGGAAGGTGAAAAGCTTGAGTGGGGTACAATTTACCCTAATTTCGCCGAAGTTGCAGCCAAGGAAGGCTTTCCCGATGTGGCTCAAACTTTTCGGATGGTTGCCCAAGTGGAGGCTTACCATGAACGCCGATACAACAAGCTACTGGCAAATGTTGAACAAAACAAGGTTTTCAGAAAAGATGCGCTGATAAAATGGAAATGCCGAAACTGCGGCTACGTTTTGGAGGGGAAAGAAGTACCGGACAAATGCCCAGTATGTGCTCACCCGAAAGCGTACTTTGAAGTTTGGATGGAAAACTACTAACAACCCTTCTTTTATTCTTTTAAGCGGAGCAATAAGGCAGTTTTGCACGATTTCGACTGAGCGCTTTTGCTATAACCCTTTTGTACAGTCAGGTCTGTCTGGCTCTGCTGCTCTGCCATAGCTTCCCCATCAACATAGTAGTGATTAACTTTCTTGTTACGGCTTGTGGAGGATTGCACAACCAGCCTGCAATGCCTGCCTCAACCTGACGCAAAAAAGCAACCGCCAGCACAAACCCCAAGTTGTTGTTGTAGAGGGGAGGGGTCATGGCAACAACTACCTACAGAAAAAAAGGAAGAACGCTTACTTGTTAACAACCTATAAGACAAAATTGTAACAAGAAACATGCAACAAATTGTAGCAATGGCGTGACAACAAACCCTTATATTTAACCGTAAGGAAAGGAACAAAATTTGGAGAGGAGAAAGCGGTTTTAGATTCACTAGACAAACGCATACTACAACACCTCAGTGAAGGCATCAGCTCATACCAAGACCTAGCAAGAGAATGCGGAGTAACGCGCAACACAGTCTACAGACGAATGACCCTTCTTGAAAAAAACGGCATCATACAAAAAATAACGCGAACAGCCATAAACTACGAAAAACTAGACATAACAACCATACACGTCGGTCTAAACGTTCTCCAGCAAAACCAACAAGAAGTCCTAGAGTTGCTAAGAGCCCAAAACAACATCAAACACCTCTACAAGACCTACGGCACACACAACATAATAGTAATCGCCCACTGCAATAAAGGCAAAGAAGGCCAGACAATCAACCGAATCAAAGCCATAGCAGAGAAATTCAATGTAACCAAACTAGCCATATCAGTGTGCTTTAGCTGGGAAAAAATGGACCACACCCCATTTATCACGGAAAATAGGATGCCTGACGAGGGCATATTTGAGGAGGAAAAAGAAGGAATAATTGTGGATTTTAAGTAGACTTCATGCTTTGTCTAAGGTCCATAAGCACAAAGTATTTCAAGTTTCCATCTTGCACCATCTTACCAAGCACATCAACAAACAAGTCAGGAAAATCCACCAGCCACTTACGATAAGACGCACGGATAGTAACATCGCTGGTGCCCAACTTATCAGCCAACTCAGTCTGCTTCTTCACGTTATCATACTTATAACCCATAAGGTAAAACAAGCCGCCTACAAGCGCTCGTGCCTTCCGTCCACAATAAAAGATTTTTTTCCGCTTTTCCACATGATTTAAAATAGAGTAAGTGTTCACCGCTATTTTCTCAGCTGTTGCTTTATCGCCCCAAACCAGATGCGCGGCGGCTAAAAGCTCCTCAAACGATATGCGTTCCAAGGTGATTCTCCTTTATTTACAGGTGAATTATCAAGAAAGGGCGCTCAACCGAGTTATCACTAACCACTAAACCAAAAACCAGTAATTTCAGCGAAAAAAGATACAAATTGCCTAGCGCCATGCAAAAAACAAGCGAGAAACAACCAAGCGCGATACATAAGTAACAAGCTGTTTTGGAGGGTTCCATCGGAAGCATTAAAAATGGCTTAGGTTTACCCTATCAGGTATGAATAAACGAGTAATTTTAATTACAGGCACGCCTTGCACGGGAAAAACAACCACTGCAAAACAGCTAACTGCACAACTACACGCCGCCTACATTAACCTGACAGAGTACGCTCAAACACACGGCTTAATTGTAGGCGAAGATAAAGAACGCAAAACCACCATTATCGATGAGGAAAAAATGAAAAACAAACTCTCAGAAGCCATAAGCCAAATAGACAGCCCCAACGTAATAGTCGATGGACATTATGCCACCGCAGTTGTCCCTCCTACCCTTGCCACACACGTCTTTGTTCTACGTCGAAACCCCAAAGAGTTAAAACAATTCATGCAAAAATGCGGTTTCGAAGGCGCCAAGCTCTGGGAAAACCTCTCAGCTGAAATCCTGGACATCTGCCTCAGCGAAGCCATCAGCGTGCACAGCGGCCGAGTTTGCGAGTTAGACGTCACAGGAAAAAAGGTTGAAGAGGTCGTAAACGAAATTTTGGATGTTTTGGAGAGGGGCAAGAAATGTTACGCTGGCTACGTGGATTGGCTTGGCATGCTAGAGCGGGAAGGCTTAACAGACCAGTACCTGAAAGCCTAAAACCCAAACAGCCCTCAACAACCAATTTTTGCCTTTAAAACCAACCTGTATATGCAAAGCGTATCTGCAAAACGTATAAGCAACCACCCGTCTGCAGAAAAAAGGGTTCACATGCACCTTTACCTGTAGCTGGCTATTTTCTGCTTAGTCAACAGCGTAATCTTGCGCCGATTCGAATAGGACTTGGCGTGGTCGCTGAATTTCTCGCCAATCATAATGGGATTGCTCAACTCAACATCCGTGGAAGCCGTGTCCAAGCCAATGATTACGTTTACGCCGATGGTGCGGTTCCAGTCGCGAACCCAAACGCCCTGCTCATAGCGTCCCTTCTGAACAATCAAGTCAAAGCGGCGGTTTATGCCGCTGTAGCCTTCCAGCACAACGTTTTCACTGTTGACTTTGTAGCCTTCTTTTTTGAAGTATGAAATGGCAAGTTCCATTAGCC
>QYYE01000100.1 GCA_003589585.1 Candidatus Bathyarchaeota archaeon | reverse complement strand
TCACAGATGACTTAGCCATTCTCTATCACTTGTAGTGAGGTAGTCTGGTTTTTAGCTTTTAAGCTTTAACCAATCCCAGCCAGAAACATTGTGCTTACAGGGTGGTTTGACCTGCGCGTCTGGGCATTGCAACCGCTGAGATGCCTAGTCGCTTGATGATTTCGCCAGCCAACACTGCCCCATGGCTGCGGTAATTGTCGGTGATGACCTGTTTTGCTCTTGACCGACGAACATACTCGATTAACCCGTCAAAATCCGAGTGGTCACTAAGTGCAACCAGATGTTCCCGGTCGCCGATTTGCCTGCATGGCGAATGAAACTCCCAGCCGCTCACACAAATCCTCGCGTTACGCAAGCCCACATGTTGACGCGCGTTCATGTGGTAGAACGCCACGCAGGGCAAGTTGCCGTCTAAAAGTTCATGCCCTTCCATACTTGTTGAAAGCGATAGGCAGCCCAAGTTCATGCCGTGCTTTTGGCAGACTTTAGAGACCTCGTACACTTTTTCGGGCATGACAAAGGGCACTTCAACGTCTGCTTTTCGAAGAAGCTGCATAACCTCTTGCAGTTTACCGTAATAACCAAAAACGTATACTGTGCCGCCTCGCAGTCGCCTCTCAATCATCGACACAAGAAGCTCCCTAACGTCCACGTCAAAATTGCGTCGACATGACGGAGTGCCATAGGTTGCTTCAACCACTAAAACATCACTTTCAACCACAGGTGTATCTTCAAGCCGAAAATCGCCGCTGTATGCAATCCGTATTCCACCCGCATCCTCAACCATCACCTGCGCAGCCCCCAAAATATGGTCGGCTCTAACCAGAGTGATTTTTTCATCTCTGTACTTGACGACTTTGCCGTACTCAACAGTTTTCAAGGGTTTGTCTTTGAGCTTAAGTGAGCCGTTTAGTATCTCTGCAAGGTCTTTGGTGGCTTTTGTCATCAAAACCTTCTCACAGCACTTTAGGCTTTTGTGCAATCCGCCAAGGTGGTCTGCGTGTGCATGCGTAACAACCCGCAGAGGTCTTGAAGCGTCAAAGGCGTCGCAGGCGACGCTGTCACCTAGCAAGACTGCGCCGCTTTTTGTTACATTTGCTCTTTCAGACAAGCCTTACCCTTTCTCAGTTGTTAAGCGGTTTTTTCAGCGAGCCATTCAACGATTTGTGTGGGCTGCTCGGTTTCAACGGTTACTTTTATGGGACCCAACGGTGATTCTGCGGTTTCTTCAGAGAAGGATACGTGCCCTGCAAAGGCGACTTGCTTGTTTAGGTAAAACACGATTTTGTCTCCGCGTATGCTCTTGTATAGGATTCTTCTTGCAGCGTCACGGATTCGGTCGTTGCGTAGCATGTTGCGGAGTTTAATGAGGGAGTCTTGCCCTTTTGCTTCGGCAAGAAGGGTGCTTCCTTTGTGTGAAGGCTTAACAGTTAGGGTGGCGTTGCCTAAAATGTTGTTTACGGCGGTCTTCACCTTGTCTTCGTCTTCTGTCGGGTTAATCTCAGCTTCAGCCAGAACGGTTATTTCTGCCATTTCTGCTCAATCCTCCATAGAGTATCTTTCACTTTAGCTTTAACTTGTTCGATACTATTATCATTCACCACCACAAACTCAGCCATCGCTATGGCGTTTCCCAAGCCAACACTGAGTTCCCGCATGTCGCGCTCGTGGAAAACTTCCCAGCCGTTTGGGTCATCACTTCTTTTGCGGCTGAAAAGGCGGCTAAAACGTGTCTCCGGAGAGGCATGTACCGCAATAAGGGTAAACTTGGAGAAATGCGCTTTGAAGGCGTCAGCTTCATAGAGGCTGCGTAAGCCGTCCACGATAACTTTTTGGTTTGTTTGCTGCTCTATTTTTGGGATGCATTTATCGGCGATAACGCTGTTTCCGCCCTCTTCCCGCAACTGCAGCATGACTTTGCCAACGTTCTGGGGGTTCAGCTCTAAGCCCCGTTTGGTTGTTTCCTGCCTAATCACATCACCCATAACAACCACAGCGTAGCCCAGTTCTTTGGCGGTTTCCACAACCAAGGATTTGCCTGACCCCGGCATCCCTGCTAGCCCAACCACTAGTTTGTCAGCGTTCATTAACAATCCCTTTTTTGGTTCATAATAGCGAGCGTTTCCATTAAAAAGCATTTATGTTGAGAGCCCTTGGAAAAAGTAAGCTATTTTGCACCTTAACCAAATTGTTGTTTAAAGTCTAAAAACTTGCATGTCAAATTAAACGCTTAAAAAACAAGCGTTAAATTGTTAACTTATACAGCGCTTATTTTTCCCCAACAGCCCATTTGAATTTTTGCCTTTTATAACATAAACTGTAGAAGCTACGGTAAAAGTAAGAACAATAATTACTCCAACTACCGGTATGCTCTCCAGTTGAGTTGGAGGTTTAGTTGAATGTCGACCAATCACGTTAAAGTAAATCAAAGGTTTTTCTTGAACGTTACCGCTGTCTCTGCTTCGAATGCCATCTGGTTTCACGTCAATCTTCAAATAATGTGAACCATCAGTCAGGTCACGCAATGTTGTGGTATAATTCACCCAAGTATTGAGATACCAAAATTTATTTACAGGAGATGCAAACGATTCACCCTTGAAGGCTGAGACGAAAGTCATGTTTTGCCATTCAGAACCATCTAAACTATAAACACAACTTATGTTCTGATATGGAGTGTAACGCGTGTTTGGCTCATATTCGTGACCGCCTATGTGCAAGGTTACGTTGACAACAATATCTGAGTCTGAATAAGTAGAGTTCTCCGAAGGTGCCCTAACCATGATTGAACAGGAGATTTCATTAAAATCAAAAGGTATCCCCTCACTCGACCGATTACAGGAACCAAAATTAAGCGTAAATAGCAAGAACAAGAACCCGGTAAGAAGAAGCCATAGTGTTTTTTTCGTTTTACTTGTCATGGTTATTACTGAATAAGTGCCTAGCCTATAACTCTCCCAAAAGAACAGTTTGTTCCTCTAAAAGAACAGTTTAACCACTCGACTATAATCCTCCCCAAAAAAGGCAAGCATTCAAGCAGACGCTAAGAGTTATAGAAAAGAAGAAGGAAGAGGTTGACTGGGAAACATGACCCGAACTCTTTGAATAAGCATTTATGACAGAGTATAGTTAAGACTATTTGAAGGAAACCAAAATGTCCGAGTCAATCCGAACCTTCCTGGCATTTGACATTCAAAACGAGGCAGTACTGGAAAAACTAGCTGCCGCGCAGAAACTGCTGGTTCAAACAGGCGCAGACCTAAAAGTTGTAGAACCCCATAACATTCACATAACTATTCGTTTTCTTGGCGGAATCAGCCCTGACATGGTTGACAAAGTCTTTGTAGCTATGCAGAGAGTAGATTTTAAGCCGTTTACGGTTCAATTTTGCGGTTTAGGAGTTTTTCCCAGCCTAAACTATCCGCGGGTCGTATGGGTTGGAATAACTGATGGCGCGCAACAGCTAAAAAGTATCTTTGCCCAGATAGAGCCGCAAATAAGAAGTTTAGGCTTTACCGCAGACCCGTTGGGTTTTAGCCCCCACTTGACAATTGCACGGGTGAGGTCAGCTAAAAACAAGGCTCAACTTGCAGAACTGATAACTAAACATCAGCAGTACGATTTAGGCACAATAAAAGCCGATTGCTTCAAACTTAAAAGAAGCCAACTATCTCCTAAAGGTCCAACTTACTCAACCCTCAAAGAAGTCTGCCCACAACCCTGATGAAAATGGTAGCCATGCAAACGGAAATAGAAGCGGTAATGCAGCAAATTCTCAAAAAAATCACGCCAAAAAGTGGGGACAAGGCAAAAATCCAAGCAATAATCAGCGAGTTAGAGCAGAAGATTGTTTCCGCTTGCCAACAACAAGGCGTCGAAGCTATTGTTCGCGTTGAAGGGTCCATGGCAAAAGACACTTGGCTAAGAGAAGACCCTGACGTGGACATCTTTGTCCGCCTACCAACCTCTATTCCCAGAAAGCAGCTAGGCGATGTGGGCTTGAGCATCGCTAAGAAGGCTACTGCTGGCCTTCGGCAGGTTGAGCGGTTTGCCGAGCACCCCTATTTGGAGACGTTTGTTAGCGGTTACCGAGTGCACATTGTTCCCTGCTATAACGTGGAGCAGGGGGAATGGCTAAGCGCAACCGACAGAACACCCTTCCACACAGACTACATTAAGAGCCGCTTGAATGGTGCGCTTCAGAATCAGGTGCGTTTGTTCAAAAAGTACCTGCAGGGCATAGGGGTTTACGGTGCAGAAATCAAGGTCGGCGGGTTCAGCGGCTACTTAAGCGAGCTTTTAGTTTTAAACTATGGCTCTTTCGCTGGGGCTTTGGCTGCCTTTGCCCAGTTCAAGCACCGAGCAGTCATAGACATCGAAAACTACTACGCCAGCAGAGAAAACGAGCTAAAGCTGCTGTTCCCTGAACCCCTTGTAATTGTTGACCCAGTGGACAAGGGAAGAAACGTGGCTTCAGCCGTGCAACCCCAAAAACTCTACACGCTCGTTGGCGCAGCAAGGGCATTTTTGAAAAATCCAGATGTCGACTTCTTTTATCCGCCAAAAACCAAGCCTCTAACCACGGAAGCTTTGAGGCGCAGTTTGGAGAAACGTGGCTCCAAAACCATATTCCTAGTTATCAGTCAATCGGATGCTGTGCCCGATGTTTTGTGGGGGCAACTCTACCGAACTAAGCGTTCACTACACACTCTGCTTGAACTTAACGATTTTGGGGTTCTCAAGGATGCGGTTTGGAGCAACGAAAAAAGCACTAGCGTCTTTGTTTTTGAGCTCGAAGCTCAATTTTTGCCAAACATCAAAAAGCATGTGGGGCCGCCGCTGGAGTTTGAGAAGGAATGCGAAACCTTCCTCTCCAAATACGCAGACAACAAGAGGGTAATTTCTGGACCATACATTGAGGAAAACCACTGGGTTGTCGAGTTGCCCCGGAAAAGTAGCGATGTGGTTGAGCTGCTGAAGGGTAAACTTGCGGATGGCGGCAAAAACGCTGGCGTCGCAGAGTTGGTTGCAAATGCAATGCGGGAGAGCCTAAAGATTTTTGTAAACGGCGAAATCGAAGAGGTTTACCAAGCCAATGAGACGTTTGCGGAGTTTTTGACTGAGTTTCTTTTGGGTAACCCGTTTTGGCTAAAAACCGCTAAGGCTCAAAACCAATAGGGCTATGCCGATTAGCCAGCAGTAGAACGCAAACAGGTAGAATTTTTTGGCTGCAAGCGTCTTCCAGAGGATTTTTAGGGCAAGAAAACTTGCAGCTACAGTGATAATTAAGGCGGCTATCACTTCCGCATACCCTATTCCTGCAAGAGAAAGCGCATCATACGACCCATAAAGCGTGTACCCTAAAGCGCCGATAACAGCTGGAATAGACAGCAAGAATGAAAACTTGAAGGCAACTTCCCGCTTTATCCCCAGCAAAAGCGCCAATCCAATGGTGAAGCCGCTGCGTGATATGCTTGGAATAATCGATAAGCCCTGCATGACGCCGATTAGAAAAGCGGCGGGGTAACTGATTGTGTCTGTTTTTTCAACGCCGAACTTTGATGAGAAAAGCATCGCGCCAAGCACGAGAAAACCAATGCCTAAAAACAGTAAATTGCTCAGGTAAGCGTCTAACTCGTTGCCAATGAATATGGCTATAAGCGCAGTGGGAACGGAGCCAACGATTATGGGCACAATCAGTCTTCCATGCTCAGATTTTAGGTCCTGGCGCCAAAGTGATGCCAGCACATTTTTGATGTCTTTGCGGAAGTAAACCAGTGTCACAAACAACGTTCCCCCATGCAAAAGCACATCAAAAAGCAAGGGCACTCTTAAGTCGAAAAAGTACTCTGCGATTCTTAGGTGGCCTGTGCTTGAGATAGGCAACCATTCGGTTATGCCTTGAATTAAGCCTAGTATTATTGCTTGAAGCAGGTCCATGAGTGGTCAGCTGTTACCTATTAATGCCCCAGTAGGGGTTTAAATTAGCTGTGGCTGCAATTGGCTTACTGCGTCACCGAATGGTACCAGCTAATGATGTACTCGGGCAGTTTTAGCCCTCGCTGCGCAAGTCTCTCCGCAAGCTTCACTGGCAAGGGGCTTAGTACGTATGCGGCTCTTGTGTAGAAGCGTCTTGGCGTGCTGGGTTTAACCTCTTCTGGCAAGATTATTTTCAAATCAGCTTTCTTAGCAAGCGTTGAATCCTTAGTGCCTGTAATAGCAAAAACTGTTCCAGCGAACTTTTTGATAACATCAGCCCAGATGATTACAGGGCGGGTCTCGCCTGAGAAAGACAACAGAATTTCCAGGTCGCCTGCTCTTGGGTGAGGAGTGTTTACACCTCGGGTAATGTAGACGTTGTCTCCAAGGAAGCTTTTGATGTGGAAGAGCCTGACGCCTGTCATTTTAGCTATTTCATTTGCGGTTCCTTTTCCGCCAAGAAAGACATCAGTGCGTCTTTCCATTATGTCTACGAGCTGCGTGTAGGTTTCTGAGTTAACGTTTGTATCTATCATTTCGCCGATTTTCTCAAACTCTTCAAGGCAAAGGCGAAAGACATCATCAACTTCCAGGTTTCGGAAGATAGCTTCAATCATGCTGTTCAAAAGCTCAAGAGTGCCCAACTCAAAAATGTCGCCCATCATACCTGTCTCGCTGTACTCAAAGGACGGCTTGGACCTGCCTCGCCCTTTCAGCTGGACAACTTGGCCATACTTGCTTGTTATCTCCGCTAAAGGTGACTGTAAACTTGACGTTAAAAGCCCCATGGAGAACTTGCTTGTTTTCTTTTCCTCAATGTATCGGGCTAAGTCCTGAGCCATAACCAGCGGGTCATCTGAGTAGCCGCTGCCAGAATTCATCAAAAGCAAAGTTTTCTTGTAGCGCCTTTCAAAATCTGGGGCAGCATCATACATGCTTTTACCTGGGAAGCCTGGATCATCAGGTGTTAGGACAACTTTATTTCGCCATCCTGCTTGGCTTAGCGCAATCTGGCTCATGGCAGCGTTCAAGGAGTACAGTGAGCGCCCCGAACCCCCGCAGATAACGCAGTCGGCAGCTTTCAGCTCCTCGTATAGGGGGGCGAGTTCTTTCTTTTTGATGCTGAGGATGTTTTCCTGGATTTTGTTGACGTATCCTATGCTGCTGATTTTGCTTTTGATTGCTACGGCACCTTCAGTCAAGATGATTTGACTATTGGCTATATTATCCTTATGCTTAAGGTTTTGTAAATGTGTCAACTGCTACCTTCGTTTGGAATGAACAATTGAAAGCTCTAAAGCTTTTGCTGCTACGTGGACTAACACTTTTAGCTATCTGAAGATTCTACTACTTTGAGAATCGCAGACTTTATTCAGTCATGAGGTTTGGTTAAAAAAGTAGGATTATTTTTTGTGACTTGCGTGAGGAGCTTTTTTGTCATAGTCCTTAGCTGCTTTTGGCTTAAGCTTTTATATGATAGGTTGTTATAGAAATGTCGGGTGAGGAGTGCCTGTGAGACGCTATAATTGTTCTTTTGACTTTTTCGGAGGCATGAAAATGCTTCTGGAAAAATCGCCTCTTTACGAACATAAAGGCGTTTAGTAGGAATAGGCTCACCCATAACTTTTCATATTGATGGTTAAGGGTCAGTTTTCTGATTTTTTGAATAAAGAGCTTTGTTTAGTATGTGTTATAGTTTGACCAGGGATTGCTGTTGCGATAGTGAAGAACTGCTATAATTAGGGCATCTATTAAGAGAAGTGTTAGTATGCCTATTATGATTTGTGCCTCAAGGCTTAAACCTGGTTGAGGTGTTGGCGTTGGTGTTGGTGTTTTTGTTGTTGTAGGCGTTGGGTTGGTTGCTGGTGTTGGAGTGGGCGTATTTGTTGGTTTAGGAGTTGAAGTAGGAGTAGTGGTTGGTTTTGTGGTTGGAGT
>QYYE01000010.1 GCA_003589585.1 Candidatus Bathyarchaeota archaeon | reverse complement strand
AATCGCTCTTGAGCTTGTTGGGAAGTTAAACCGTCTTTAGTGACATTCAACTCACTCATGGTTTCTTCAAGCGTTTTACTATGCCATGACTTTGCCATTCCAGCCTCATCCTTTGCGCTCTTTGATATAAAGGTCAATAATGCGGTGAGTTCATATTATAAGTCTTTGCCTAGAATGAAACAAAGCTAATAAGCAAGTTATAATAAACACGACCAGCTAAAAAGAAAAACTAAGGTGAAAAAATGGAACCGTGGTTAATAGCACCGATATCGGCGATAATTTCGATTTTAGCAGGATTATACTTCTACCGTTACGTTGACAAACAGGACTCTGGAACAGACCGCATGAAAGAGATTTCTTTAGCCATCAAAGAAGGAGCAAGAGCCTTCCTTAAAAGAGAATACACCATACTAACCGTGTTCGTGCTTGTTGTAGGCTCGCTTGTCGGAGTTTTCCTCCCCATCCCGTTCTGGACAAACGCGAACCCATTAGAAAACTTGACGCTATCTCTGTCATACTTCTTTGGAGCATTCCTCTCAGCGCTCGCAGGATACTTTGGAATGGACATTGCCACAAGAGCAAACGCTAAGGCCGCTTACGCTGCACGCGGCGGCCTCAATAAGGCGTTCCCAATTGGCTTCCGTGGTGGAGCAGTCATGGGCTTAGCTGTCGTTGGCTTCTCTTTGCTTGGAATAAGCATTGTTTATGCGATAACCCGTAATCCAGGCGCAGTTTTAGGCTTCAGCTTCGGCGCTAGCGCATTGGCGCTTTTTGCAAAAGCAGGCGGCGGAATTTACACTAAAACAGCTGACATTAGCGCTGACCTTGTTGGAAAAGTTGAACTCGGCATTCCTGAAGATGACCCAAGAAACCCAGCCGTCATCGCTGATAACGTAGGCGACAACGTGGGCGACGTGGCTGGAATGGGTGCTGACCTTGCCGACTCGTACATCGCAAGCATCACAGCTGTCATGATACTTGGAGCAGCCATAGGTCTTATGCAGTTAGAGATTGGTTTAGTCTTTGCGGGCTTGGGTATAATTGCATCTATCATAGGCGCATTAACGCTGCGAATTGGGGCAAAAGGCAATCCTGGCAAAGCACTTAACATGGGAACCTACGCAACAACCATAATATTCTTGATATTGACATTTGCTGTTTCATATTATCTTGGCTACGATTTACGCTTGTGGGGCGCTGCTTTAACTGGTCTGACCGCTGGAATAGTGATTGGTGTAACGTCAGATTACTTTACTTCCGGCGACAAAAACCCTGTAATGAAAACTGCTGAATCTTCAAAAACTGGTTCCGCGACAACCATCATCACAGGCTTCTCTTATGGGTTACAAAGCGTTTTTCCACCATTACTAGGAATAGGCGTTGCGTCAGCAATCGCGTTTTATCTGGCAGGTGTTTTCGGCATTGCATTGGCGGCTTTAGGTATGCTTTCAATTGTCGGCTTGGTGATTTCTAACGATGCTTATGGTCCAATAGTTGATAATTCAAGAGGAATTGCTGAGCAAGCAGGTTTAGGCGATGAAGTTATACGCATAACTGATGAATTGGATGCTGCGGGCAACACGGCAAAAGCGATAACAAAAGGCTTTGCTATAGGCGCTGCTGGGCTAACTGTAATTGCATTGTTGGCTGCATTCCAGGAAATAGCAACTAGCGCTGGACAAGCGGTTGTCTTTGACGTAATGAACCCGCTTGTTCTCATGGGCGCTCTCATCGGCGTAGCTATGCCTGCATTGTTCTCCGCTTTGCTAATGCTTGGCGTTGGTCGCAATGCTGAGAGAATGATTTCAGAAATCCGAAGACAGTTCAGGGAGATTCCAGGCCTGCGAGAAGGAAAAGAAGGCGTGAAACCGGATTACGCACGATGTGTAGATATTGCGACTACTGGCGCTTTGCGTGAACTTTTGCCTGCAAGTGTAGTGACTATAGCGGTGACTTTAGCAGTAGGATTCGTTGGCGGAATTCCAGCGTTAGGCGGATACTTAGCAGGAAGCATATTCTCAGGGTTGCTGTTGGCTTTGCTAATGTCAAATTCAGGCGGATTATGGGATAATGCAAAGAAGCTTATCGAAACTGGCGTTCATGGTGGAAAAGGCTCTGATGCGCACAAAGCTGCAGTTGTAGGCGATACTGTTGGTGACCCATTCAAGGACACGGCGGGGCCTTCGCTTAATACGATGATTACTGTGATGTCGCTTGTAGCTTCCATATTTGCTGTGCTGATTGTGCAGTATAATTTGCTTGGTATGTTAGGCTTTTAGCCTACTAAATTCTTTCTTTTTTAATTTTTAGCTTCTTGTCCTCGAGTAGACCCATCCCTCTACCAACAACAAACAAAAATTTTAAGCGATTGGAAAAGCAAGCGAGGTCAGTTGCTTACCTAAAGCTTTTATGCGCAGTTTCATTAATGCTTTTGGGGAAGGCGGTGCAGTTATGAAGTTCTGTTTAGTTAGCGCTAGTCCAAACGAGGGACTAGACGAACGAGAAAAAAACAAATCCATGGCTGCTTTTCCACCCTTAAGCCTTCTTTACTTAGCCACTGTTTTAAAAGAGCACGGCGAGGATGTTTCTGTTTTGGATCAGCCGGGGCAGGGCTTGAGCGTGGACGAGACGGTCGAATGGGTCTTAAAGGAAGACCCTGACGTTTTGGGTTTCTCAGCGCTTTCCACTTCAGGCATGACAGCGGGCTTAATTAGTCACAATATCAAAGAAAAAAACCCAGATATCACCACCATTATAGGTAACCATTACGCGACCTTCAACGCCGAGCGCATCCTAAACCGCTACTCTGACGTGGACATTGTTGTTCGAGGTGAAGGTGAAAAGACAATCCTGCAGTTAGCTCATTGCCTAAAAAACAAAAAACCACTAAGAGATGTTAACGGAATCAACTACAGAAACAACAAAACCGCGGTAGCCACTCATGACCAGCCGCTAATCAAGAAAATTGACTCTCTGCCGTTTCCAGACCGTAAACTAATCAACGTAGACTACCACTGTATGATGGCAGGAGCAAACGTTGCCCCAAAAAAGTTCACAAGCATAGTTTCAAGCCGAGGCTGCGTTTACTCATGCCGTTTCTGCAGCTGCAAAGAAATCGCTCGTAATCATTGGAGGGCAAGGTCAGCCCAGAACACACTTGAAGAGCTTGCGCTTTTGGCAAGTCAAGGCTATAAGCAACTGATTTTTGTGGATGACAGCTTCACCTTGAACCCTAAACGGACAATAGAAATCTGCAAAGGTATGGTAAGAGAGCGAATGGATTTCCAATGGATATGTGAGGGCAGAGTAGACAACTGTTCACTTGAAATGTTCAGGGTAATGGTTAAGGCTGGCTTGAAAATCCTGTATTTTGGGATAGAAAATGCTAACCAACGATTACTAGACTACTTCAACAAAACAATAACACCCCAGCAGGCAGAAACCGCTGTGAAAACCGCTCGTAAAGCAGGCGTGGATGTGATAGTTGGCTCCTTCATTGTTGGCGCTCCAGACGAAACACGAGAAGAAATCCAAAACACCATAAACTTTGCCAAGCGCCTCCCCATAGATTTGCCTCAATTCAACATTTTAGGCGCACATCCGGGAAACGATATCTGGAACGAGATGGAAGCAAAGGGCTTTTTGGATGTTGAGAGCAATTGGGAGACTGGAGTGGCGGTTTCCAAGATTTGCCCAACAGCCGTACCTTGTGGTGAGATAAAGCGCATGATTCATAAAGCGTTTTTTGACCATGTGCGTAGGCCTTCTTTTTTGTTAAAGCAGATTGGAAAAACATTAACCAGCTCATACAGAAAAAACGTGGCGGCGAGTAACCTCACACGGATAAGCGACATTATAAAAGGAACTAATGCGGTAACCTAGCTCCACAAAGTTTAAGCAACATTAAGCGTACTAGAAATATCGCGCTGCAAGGAGCTGCTTTTTTGAAGTTTGAAACTCAATTCAAAGAAATTATACAGAGAACCCCTGATGTGACAAGCTTTAGATTTCCAAGACCGTCTGAGCTAAATTATAAGCCAGGGCAATTTTTCATGATTACCCTTAAAAAAGACGGCAGAGAGTTAACCAAGCACTTCAGCTTCAGCAGTAGCCCTACAGAAAAATACCACATCGAATTTACAAAAAAGTTCACGGACCACGAGTTCTCGATGGCTTTGAGGAACGCTAAAGTGGGTGATTGGGCAAGAATCGATGCACCGTATGGGCAGTTCACTTTTGAGGGAGAATTCCCTAAAATCGGTATGTTGGCAGGCGGCATAGGCATAACGCCGTTTATAAGCATGTGCAAGAACGCTACAGACAAAGGCTTAGACTCAAAAATTACGCTTCTTTACGGTTGCCGCACGGAAAAAGACATTGCCTTTAGGGAGGAGTTGGAAAAAATGCGACAGCATAACAAAAAACTAAAATTGGTGCTTTCAGTGAACGAGCCTACAAACGATTGGAAGGGTTCAGTTGGCGTAATTAATGAAGAGATGATAAAAAAAGAACTCCCCGACTATAAGGACAATGTGTTTTATACTTGTGGACCGCCTGGGATGCTCAAAGCCATGGAAGCATTAATCGAAAAGTTGGGCTTGCCTAGAACACAACTGAAAACTGAACTCTTTACAGGCTACTAAAAAGAAGAGGGCAGTTTATGGATAGAACCGCCTGGTAGTCCTTGGAAACGGGATAGCATCAATGATGTTGTCTAGGTCAAGCATCCAAACCAGCAACCGTTCCAAGCCCATGCCAAAACCCACATGCGGCATGGTACCATAACGGCGAAGGTCCAAGTACCACTCGTAATCTTCTGGCTTCAGTCCCTGCTCCTGCATACGCTTTATCAGCAAATCCTTATCATCCTCTCTTGCACCGCCAGTGGAGATTTCACCGATTCTGGGCACCATCATGTCAGCGGACATTGCGATTTCGGGTTTTTCTCGATAGTTTTTGCAGTAAAACGCCTTAATCGCCGTGGGATAATCGTAAACGAAAAAGGGCTTGCCGAACTCGTCAGCTAAAGCCTTCTCATCCTCATAGCCTAAGTCATCGCCCCACTTTAACGGGGGATTTTTAAGTTTGAGGCGGTCAATTGCTTCAGTATAGGTTATTCGTGGAAAAGGCACCTTAACCGCAGATAACTTAGATATGTCAGCGCCTAACTCTGTAAACTCTTTCTTACATTTCTCACCGATGCTTTTGCAAACATGCTCCATCAAGCCTTCCTCAAAACGCATTAAATCGTTCATGTCAGCAAAAGGCCATTCGCCTTCGATATGCCAGTACTCGGTTAGATGCCTGATTGTTCGGCTCTTCTCAGCACGGAATGAGGGTGCGATGCAATAGACTTTCTCAAGTGAGTAGATTAGTATTTCAAGGTAAAGTTGGCTGCTCTGGGTTAAGTAGAGGTCTTGGTCGAAATATTTTAAACCAAAAAGTGTCGAGCCGCCCTCTACCGCTGCGCTTATGAACATGGGCGGGGAAACCTCGGTGTAGTCTTGGCTTCTAAAATACTGCCGGGCTGCCTCTAAAACCTCAGCTCGAACCTTCATAACCAAATTCATTTTTCGACTGCGTAGCCAAAGGTGTCGTATGTCACGGATGAACTCTTCACTTTTATCCTTTGAAATCGGAAAGGTTTCTGCCAACCCTATTATGCTTATGTCTTCAGCGCTGATTTCATAGCCGCCTGGAGCACGCTTGTCCTGTCTAGCTGTGCCTTCAAGAGTTAATGAAGATTCAATGGTTAGTTTTTGGGCTTCGTTCCAGCAGGGACTGGCTTTCTTGACTGTGCACTGTATAAAGCCTGTGGAGTCCCTTATTATGAGGAATATGAGTTCTTTTCCTTCACGTTTACGGTAAACCCAGCCGCGAACCGTTACCTTTTGATCTGAGCAGCAACCTTCTAAGACTTGACCGATTTTTACCAAAGCCATCCTTCATCAACCGTTTCCATTAAGTATCATTCTCAAACCTAAATGCCTATCGATTTCAGTATTTATCTTAAAAAGATTTTGACCGGGATAAATCGAATGCAAGTGGCTACTGACGACAACTCAGTATTCAAGAGAGGAACAATAGAAAGTCTTATCAAGCCTTCGCTATCATATCAACTATATGGAAAACGCCTTCCACAACAAAGGTGTATCCAATGCAAGAAGACATTGTAATGAAGTTGACAAATTTTGGCTTCACGGTCAACCAAGCAAAAGTGTACTTAAGCATCATCCAGTCTGGACCCACTCGAGTAGGAAAAATCTCAAGAAACACGCAGCTGCATCGACAAGACATATACAAGCTATTGCCTAAACTTGAAAAAATGGGTCTAATAACAAAAACAATCGATAAGCCATTTATGATTGAAGCAATCTCTGTTGAAAAAGCCTTAGACAACTTGATTTCCAAAGAAAGAAGAAAAGCCAACGACAAAATTACATGCCTAGAAAAAAGCCTGAAAGAAATGATAAGTGCACTACAAGAGCAACCGGAAAGAAAAGAGGAAGCACGCTTCACTCTTTTAACCACAGATGACGCCATAATGAACAGGATAAACTTGTCTTTTAGAAGAGTGAAAAGAGCAGTTAACTTAGTAACCAATTTAGAGATACTGAATATGCCGATTATGCATTATTATCAAGAGTTTCTTCAAACACTTGCAAATACTAAAGTTAAAGCCTCATTACTCATAGTAACCAACGAGAAAAAAGAGCTAGTGAATCAAGCCGTTGAAAAAATGGCACCGTCCAAGGGCGACTTCACAGCCAAACACATAGACAAAAATGTCTTCAAGCACTATCAAATTATTGACCGCCGAGAAGTCTGGATTGCCACCCAACAAAGAACAGAATCAGGTTTCCCTTGCATTCTGTGGACAAATGACCAGAACATTGTTGAGGTATACGTGGAGCACCTTAAGAAGGCGTGGAACCATACAAGAGCAAACGTTGTTTACTCGAACAGTTTAGCGAAACCATTTATAACACAAATTAACGATGGAACACTAATGCCGAGTGCTATTGTTTCTTAATGCTTTGCTCGGTTATTCTTCTTTAGTTGTTGGCTCGTAAACCCTAAAAAACACGAAGACGGAAAGAGGAATAGCGGTTGCAGCTAGCAAAAGAAAAGGCAGTTGAGGAGCAACAAAAGCATAAAGAAAACCAATCAGAACCTGAAGAAACGCCTGCATCATAAACATGAAGAACTGAAGACAGCCAGTTGCCGTTCCTCGTAGTCCTCTTGGAATCAAATCACCCATCAAAACATTATAACTGTTTAGCTGCAACAGGTTACCTAAGCCGAAAAAGAAAAACGCCAGCAACATCACATTGAAGTCAGCGTTAATGAAAAGAAGCATACCTGGAACATACAATAAGTAACCAAGGATTAGAAAGCGTTTTCTACCCATGACATCCATGCTTAAACCCGCCACTATTGCAGGTAGGGCAATGCTTAGGTACCTGAAGGTTTCGATGATTGCCCATTGCGGCATGGTTATTCCAAGATGCAGTGTAGCGTAAACTACAAAATAGGTCTGGCAACTCACAACAAGCCCGTTTATGGTTATGATGGCTAAGAAGAGGTTGAATGCGGATTTGGGAACCTTACGCCAAACATAGATACTTTCGCGCACTGATTTAGGATATTCCCGCAAAGCTTTCAGAAGGTCCGGTTTACCGTTATCGCCATTAGGCAGGGTCTCTTTGAGTCTTAACCTTAAGATAGCAGCCGCAAAATAAGCCACCATAGCTATTGTATAACCTACACGCATTCCTAAATCAAAGTTAAAAGTTACCACCAAGAACTGAGCTATAAGTGGAGCTGGCAAAAGCACAAGAGTAGTGATAGCTGTTTGAAAACTAAAACCTGTGCCCCTGCTTTGTGGGGGCAGAGAATCGATTACCATAGCCATCAGCGCTGGACCATAAATAGCGCACAAGTTTTGCACGATCAAACCAATCATTATGAAATGCCATGACGGCGCAAAAATGAAGAAAAGAGTACCTATTGCTAGCCCGAAAGTCATGGTTGTTACAAGCCACCTTCTACCATGCTTATCTGCCAAGTAACCGCCTGGGAGTTGAACTAACGCCACAGCGATTGAACCAGCAAAACCTATAACAGATAGTAGAAAGGCGTCGGCACCCAAATTAAGATAGAAAAGGCTAGCATAGGTGTCGGGGATGGGCTGTGCAGAGAACATTATTATCCAGCTGAGGGTGATGAGTAAAAAGTTGCCTCGTAGAACGGCTTGTTCTCCACGGAAAAGCGCTGCAAGCTTCATTGTCCTTATGCAATCAGCAAGGGAGTTATTTAAATTACGACAAAAGAAAGCTGTTTAATATTAGGGAACATTGTTGCAAGCTTACGCAATTCTTAAATCGCCCTTACAATGAGCATAATTTGATTGCAAAAATGAGAAGCCCCAACAAAGGAGCATATAAACTTAAAGCCCTTAAAATTTCAGCCATAGCAATTTTTAGCGTGGTATTAGTCGAGGTTACAATCGGGTTAATAGTCAACAGCTTAGCCATACTCAGTGATGGACTGCACGCACTTCTTGATGTGTTATCAAGCGTTTTGCTATTCCTTGCCGTCCGAGCTTCGCTTAAGCCACCTGACGAGGAACACACTTATGGCCATGAGAAGTTTGAAGCCATAGGAGGATTAATCGGAGGCATTATTCTCTTCGGAGTGGCATTTTTCATTTTCTACGAAGCAGCCATCAGGTTAGCAGAAAATACTGCTATTGAGACAAGTTTAGGGTTTGCTGGATTCGTCGCCATCGGCTATGCTCTTTTCATTGCAGTGTTAAGGGTGACAATTTTTAGGGGAGCCCAACATACCGAAAGCCAATCTATGAGGGCAGGCTTTTATGATGCTCTTTCTGATTTTGGCTCAACAGTTATTGCGCTGGTTGGTTTTGGCTTAGCCACAATAGGCTTTTATGGTGGAGACGCTTTTGCGTCAATTTTCTTAGGCGTCATGCTTAGTTATCTGAGTTTTAGGCTTGTTAGGTGCAGCGTGATGGAACTTAGCGATACCGCATCCAAAGAAATAATACAAAAAGTGAGAAAAATAATTCTTTCACGGTTGGGTGTGGTTAAAAGCGAGAACCTGAAAGTAAGAAAAGTGGGCTCAAAAATCTTTATAGAAGCAACCGTACAGGTTTCCAGCCTCATGAGCTTAGAGGAGGCGCATGAGTTAGCCTCAAAAATTGAAGCTGACTTGGAAGGCACATTTGGCAACGTTGACGCTACAATCCACATCGAGCCCTCAGACAAAGAAGCACAAATGGAGCGACTTGCCGAAAAGCTGGCAACAGTAGAGGGGGTACAAGAAGTGCATGAAATCTCCACCATATACTCAGGCGGCAAACTCTACATTACACTGCACGCCTATGTTAATCCAGAGTTGTCAGTGGAAGAAGCACACAAAATTGCCGAAGATATCGAGCGTAGAATGTATGGCGCAATTCGGATGCTTGAGCATGTAACTGTGCATGTGGAGCCCGCGGGCACGCCGTTTGCAAGAACTGAAGTGGATGAGGCAGAGCTTAGAAGGGTGGTTTATGACGTTGCAAGAAGTGTTGCTGGTAAATTGCGTATTAAACGGATAGTTACTTATGCTGCAGATGGAAAACGCTATATCAACATTGACTGCTGCTTCACAAACAAGGTTCTGATAACTAAAGCGCACAGGATTGCGACAGAACTGGAAAAGGAAACCAGAGAGCATTTTACTAACGCTGTGGTTACGGTTCACATAGAACCAGAATGCACATAACAATTAACTGTTACCGGGACCCATAAGAGCAATTCCCCTTTATGGCGACAAAACCGCTCTTGGACTTCTTTAAGCTAACCGCTTGCCCTTACCAAAGGATCGCAATAACTTGAACTTGTAACAGCACAGGCAAAAATTCTCTCCTGCTGCTTGTGGCAACTTGCACAACCGAGTTTAACTCAAACCTGATTGTGTTGCTGAAAAGCAATCTTTAGCGTAAAGCACTGATTGTTGTTGTGAAAAGGGAGGGGGTCAACACCACGATAGAAAACCGAAAAAATAGAAAAAGAAAAATGGTTGCTTAACGCAAGTTTACTTTGCTTACCAGCGCCAGCGTGTCAAGGTTGTTTAGCTGCACTTTAGAGTTAGACAGCGTATACAGCGTGTTACCGATGTACAGTGACCGCGAGATAGCTTGGTTGTAATCCATTCCCCAGTAATAGTTTGGCGATGTGTTAGTTTCTTCTTGGTGGGTCACTTTGCCTTTGAGTTCAAAGCCATTGGCTACCGTTAGTTTGAAGACGTATGCTCCTTGCCAGAAACCACCAGTGCCAGCCGAGAAAACATCTCTTGCAGGTTCCTTGCCAGAAGGCTCAATGACACCATAGTTGGTTACTGAAACTGGGATAACCAGCAGTTGCTTTTCTAAGTCAAAGAGGAATGCTTTAGGTTCATAGAGCGCTTCTGATTCTGTCCAGTCACCATCTACAATGTACCGGGCTATTTCTTTTGGGTTATTCATGTCTGTAACGTCGAAGAGCGAAAGCTTTACTGTGCTGTTTTCTTTGCCAATACCAATCACATGATTCTCATCGTATGGATGCAGGTAGCTTGAGTAACCGGGGATTTTGAGCTCGCCCGCAACTTTAGGTGATGTCGGATTGCTTAGATCAATTACGAAGAAGGGATCAGTTTGCCTGAAAGTCACCAGATAACATTTGTCTCCAACAAAACGCGCAGAGAAAATCCTTTCATCCTCTGCAAGACCTTCAAGTTGCCCAACGACTGTCAAGTTCATGTTCAACACGTAGAGATTATTGTGTTGCTGTCTGTCTATCCATGAACCTGTTGTGGTAGTTGTGGCTACTCGGAAGTTGCCGTTGAACTCGTCCATTGAATATTGGTTTAGGACGTATCCTGGGACTTTTCCTTGTGCCTCAAAGGTTAATTCGCTGCCGGATATGGCTATGCGGTAGATTTCTGTGCCTTCGCCTTTGCTGTCGGGGTAGGTTATGTACATGTTGCTTGGTGAGACATACATGTTGCTTGTTCCGCCCATGAGGATTGTCATTTCAGAGGGTTCTTGTGCATCGTTCATGAGGTTTAAGCCAACGAATGTTGTGTAGGTGAAGTATGCGTCCACTGTGTCGGTGTAGTAGATGTCTGTTACTGGAATGTCATAGGCTACTGATTCCTTGTAGACCGTTGGGAGCCTCACGGCATCATTGTAGATGTAGGCTTGTTCGCTAATGACTGCGTAAACATAGTTTCCTATCATGCGCGAGTTGAAGTAGCTGCCGCTTAACGTAAAGTTCCTAGACAACTCAGGGTAACTCTTATCGGAAATGTCATAGACGTTTATGTAGGTTTTAACTTCTTGCAGGTATGGATAGGGTAAGATAGTAACTCTGTTATCAGGTACACTTTCGCCATACAAGAAGTAATCGTATCGGCTTCCAATAATTGCCAGTTTACTGCTGTCTTGGCTCAGGAACATGCCAGCGGGGTAAGTATTGTTTTCCAAAGTGATTTTGGCGATAACTTTTGCATCTTGCAGGTCAGCCTTAATAATGTAAACGGTGTTGTTTGTTGTAGATATTGCGTAGATGTATTTCCCGTCGGTTTTGATGATGTCGGCTTCGTCAACCCCTGCTACTTGGATGTTGGTGGTTGAGTAGCTGTCTCCGCCAGAAATGCCGTAGGTTCCAAATGTGCTAGTTTCAGCAGCTTGAGGCATTGGAGCCCTAGTGCCTGGCGCTTTTAGATCATTCCTGCCGGAAACCTGCGCATCTATTGGACCGCCAGTGAAAGTTCCTTCGTACTCGGAATTAGTGTTGGTTATTAAGTAATTTTTTAGCTCGTCAATAGAGGCAAATCTATTCATCGGTGAAACTTCTGATAGGGTAATGAGTATTGCTGGAGAGCCGACTGTATAAATTGTTGCAACCAGCATTATGGCTACGAGAACTGCCACTGTTCCGTACACTTGCGTTTTTTTCCTGACTTCTTTTTGCACCATACTTTTTTTCTCCTACTTATGGTTAAGTGATGATTTTATTTTATGCTAAGCCTGCGAACAGGTTGTTCTAACATTTAGAATGGCCTCATACTCCAAACGCGATATGCTTCATACCAGAATATCACGCAAACGATTGCGCCAAACGAGAGGATGAATAGATTATCACGGTTAAATTCCTGCACCAACAACAGCAGATACAGTAAGTAAAACACAGTGGAAAACAGAGCATAAAAGAAGTAGCGTGGAAAAAGCAGCTTACCAAGTTTCACGTAGTGACGAAGCACCCCAATTTTGACTTCACCAACCAAGACATAGTGACCGCCAATCTCTTGCTTCTCCACCAATCCCAACTCACGTAATTGCTCAAGATGGTGATGTGCAATGCTGGGGCTGCTAAAATGCAGAGCACGCTGGACTTCCCGAACGCTCGCGGGATTTCCGTTTCTTAGTAGAAACCAGTAGACTTTCCACGCTTTACCCCGTAAAGCATATTCTAGCTCAGTTTCGTCGTTTAGGTTCAATCGGCAGATGCCTCTCTCTGGTGTAAGTAAACGTTGCAAGGGAGATATAAGTCCAATTCTTAGAACAGCTGTTTATTCAGGCAATTTTCCGTGTTTCTCAAATCGAGCGCTTGATTTCTAACTGGTGGTTGAGTATTACAAGCGCATTTTACTTTTAAAATATAGTTTTATGATACAGCAAAAGAAATAAAAATCAAGTAATTGTTCAAAGTTAATTGATTCGTTTTGCGGGGCAGAGGATTTTTATCTTTATTGGTCGTATTCTTGGTTCTGTTAGTCGTTCCTGAATTTTGCGTTAAGAGTTCAATTGGTCAGATTCCAGTCCTGAATGTTTCGTCTCCAAAAGTCAACGAATTTTATAATTCTACTTCGGTTCTGTTTAACTTCAGTTTCACCTCGCCTTATCGTAATGCTGCTTCCGCTGTCCTTTATTACAAGTTGGATTTGCCTGATGATGAGAAGGGCTGGAGTAGAATCACGTTTTCCTTTGATGCTAATAACGCTTCATATTTCCTGAACTTGGTAGATTTAAGTGAAGGAAACCATAGTTTGCTTTATGTTATTGAAACCGCCGTTGGAAGTGAAAAGAGAACTATACCCTTTACCGTTGATACTGTTCCTCCAAAAATTAAAGTTCTATTGCCTGAAAAAACAGAATATTACACTAATCAGGTTCCCTTGAATTTTACGGTTGATGAGCCAGTATTGTGGAAGGCTTACTGTCTTGATGGACAGGAGATGTCTGCAGTGAATTCTAATGCGACAATAACCCGTTTGACTGATGGTGACCATAGCATAAGAGTTTTTGCAATGGACATGGCGGGAAATATTGGAGTGTCAGAAACCGTCAATTTTAAGGTTCCATACAAAAGCGGTATACCGCAAACAGATGCTCAAGCGCTGCCTTCGGCTACTACTTGGATTTTGCTTGTTGTTTTTTTGGTGGCTATTTCGCTGGTTTTGGTCGGTGCTGGACTGCTTTTTTATCTAACTAGAAAGGCTAGAACAAGCGATTTTGAAAAATAGAAAAAGATTGGAGGTTTAACCCGAAAAAAAGAGTGCGTTTAGCTTATTGTCTTGTTATTTGTTGTTCCTGTTGGCATTCCTGGAGGCAAATCAGGGAGGTTGGCGTTTACTTTCTGTTCAGCCACTATGGCTGCTTCAGCGAGGATTTTTGATGCGTCTTCGTTTACTGAGTTAAAGTTTAGTGACATACCACTGTTTGTTCCTGCTTCAAACATTAAGCCGCTTAGCATGTTTCCGATGTCGCCTAGTTCGTTTTCTGCCTCTGGTAGTACTCCGCGCATGCCAGCGCCGACGCTGCGTAGTACGCCGATGCAGGGTCCGAGGGTGGTTATGACGTCGCCAAGTTCGGTCACGGTTTTTATTCTTAGTGAAACTTGGTCCAGTGCGAGTCGCGCGTTCATTATGATTTTTGTCATTTTTCTGATTTCGGCAAGTTCGTTGGCGTAGATGTTTGCGTGGGCTGAGTCGTGCTGGCCGTAAGCGTCAACTAATTTGGCGAATAAGGTTTTGTCTTTTTGTGTGAATCGTTCGTTTGCTTGGTCAAGTTTGTTTATTTGGTTGTCAATTTTTCTGACGGCAAGGTCTAGGCGTGGTTTTAGTGGCGGCTGTGGCTGAGCTGTTGAGCGTATGGCATCAAAAAGTGATTCCCCATCCTTTTTTGGTTCCCATTTTTTTGCAAAACGTTCAGACATGTTAACATTCCTCTTTGAACTGCGATACAGCTTAGCGAGCTTTTAATTGTTGCTAACATGCGCATATATACGTTGAAGGCTTTTTTCTACTATTTGTTGTTGCTGACCCCCTCCCCCTCCACAACAACAACCTGCTGATTGTGCTAACAGTTGTTTTTTGTCTGCGTTTGGTTTTGGTTGCTGGCTGGTTGTGCAATCCTCCACAAGCAGGTGGCACAAAATCTACGCAAGCTAATGAGCCCGATTTGCTGGTTTATTTGCTAAGTGACTCTCTACGGGGCATCCATTTAGTAGAGACAATAGCTAGAATTCCAGCAGCGACTGAAAGCCAATAAAAATTTAGACTCGACTTCGTATGGAGACTGGGCATATCTGTTGTGGTCAATCCAAAGTCTCCTGGCGAGAAGATATTGAACAGCAAGCTACTAGACCTAAGAGGTGAGCTAAGCAAAGTAGATGCAAATGCCAAGTAGAAGAGGGGACTGCAAATTATAGCCAATACCCCCGCCAAAACCATTAACCTACGCATTGGTCTGTCAGCAAAACTGGCTTTAATCGCAATTAAGCCGGCGGACAATAGAACCATGCAGAAAACCCAGTTAAACCAGTAGGGGAAAAGCAATAATTGGGTAATTCCATTGGCAAAAGCAACGATTCCAAAATAGTGCACTGACAGCCCTGCGTTAAGCGAAAAATCTTGTCTAAAGCTGGGGAATGTTCCTTCTATCTGATAGAATGTAGCTGAAAGCCAAGGCAGAAATAAACTGCCAAGTATCAAAACGGAGGAGATTAAGCCTAACCAATTTGCTCGCATGTTCCTTCACCATCAAATAACTTTATTGATTTAACTTTTTTGCTTAACACAAGGCAAGGCTTAGCTTCTTCTCTTTCTGATATGCTTTTCTTTACCTTTAGAAACTGATGACTTAGTGAAGACTTATGTGTAAATAGGAGCATATAGATGGGGTTGAGGTTTAGGCAGTTGCGTAAAAAAGCTCTCCTAATACTTGCCATAGGCGTGGTTACCTTAGTTGCCGTATCTTTACTCATCTGGAGCCTGTCAAGTCCGCAAATTCCCCCGAAATACAATAAAAGCATCGTTCGAAATTTCGAAAGCCAAGAAGAAGAAAACGCACTAGTCGCGGCTGAATCCACCAATTACTCAGCTATTCTTTCATCCGAACGCTTTGACGGTTCAAGTGACCCCGAGGATTACCTTAACCCAGGCATATATCTTTCGTATACGTATGCTAACTTCATTGACTCTGAAGCCCTAAACTATTATGAAACACGCTATGACAACCTGCAGGGAAAAGAAGGCCCTAAGTACCCTAAAGCGATAGAAATGACCTATGAAGCAAACGCCACCAAGCGACCTGAATTTCGGATTTATAACAGTCCAGCGCCTGAAGGTGTGAGTTGGCACAATGTCACCATCGTCATGTCTAGCTCTAATGGTTCAGTCCAGTTTAATTCAGGCAGCATGAAGTTTTTTTACTGGAATCAGTCTGGCTATCAAAGGTTAGATTGGGGGTTTGACTTGAACTTCTCCGACTGCTATGTCGCGGAGATGAAGATGGTTTACTCGGAATATTACGCTCCTTTGGCTGCCTTCTGGTCAGACGTTCACCAAATCGTTGTTCTTGACCAAAACTTGATGCCTCTCCTGCTTGGAGTGGAAACGAGAAATGTGGTTGCCTAAATAGCTAAGCGACAGCCTGACAATTTCGCTTTCAGATTAAAGAGTTGGTTTCAACAACATATCTTAGTCAAGAAACCTTGACTTGTGTTAGTCAAGAAACCTTGACTTGTGTTAGTCAAGAATCTTTGACGAGAACCCTTTTATCCCAAGCTAACCGAAGCTTTTTTGAAGGCAAATGGGCATGGGGAACAAAAGCAAATTGGTAATATTGCTGCTTGTTCAAGCTTTACTGGCATCAAACATAATAATTGTTCAAGCTTACACGGTGGATTCAATGCCTAAACCATCTGTTCCTGACTTCTCAGTAAAAATTGTCGCCCACCCCTATGATGTACCACCCGAAACTACCACCACAATTGACCAATACACTGGAAAAGAAACAACAACCACTCAACCAGGCTACCAGGTGGAAAACAAGTCAATAGAAATAAAAATTAAAAACCCAAAGTTTACACCCTTTAATATCACCGAGTATACCCCCGTAAGCCATTACTGGTATGAAAACGCCCCAACTCGCATTAAAAGCAATCATACCGCTAATCTATACTACAACGTTAGGGTCAAAGGTCATTTTGGAAATGACTGGACAACACCGCAGATAACTTATCCAAGTGTTTCTTATGCTAACGTTGCAGCTCAGTTAGACTCTGAATACACAGTTATTTCATGCAAGGCAGATTATCCTAATAACGCACAAATAGACTTTCAAGTCCAAGCACTCACGGGATTTTACCTTCCCTATGGTAGAAACATCATGATATTTGGTTATGACTTTTATGGAAAAGAAAGCGACTGGAGTAGCATACAAACATTAACCATAGGCGAGGCAGGAACCACAGCAGTACCAGACAAAAACCAACCAACACCAACGCCATACACATCGTCTATACCTGCACCAGCTCAGACAGAGAATCCACCTGCACAGACTCCGACAGCAGAACCAACTGAATCATCCACGCAGACAGGTGTAGTGTTTGGCCTAAGCCTGGAGCAGGTGGCAATTACATGGCTATGTGTTTTAGTGGTTGTTTTAGTGTTTTTGTTGGTGTTTTCTCGTAGGAGAACTGTACAGATGGCTAAGCGTGCCCTGTTGTGTTCGCCTTTCTTGTCTTAATTCTAATAGTGGTTGAAACTGATGTGCATACAAATGACTACGAGGGAATAGCGCCAGTTTACTGCCCTCACACCAGTCTGCTTCCTAAGAGCCTTCAAGAAAGAAATCACTATTCTTTACTTTGTGTTTGTAGATTATGAGTGTGTCGGGTTCTTTGTTTAGTGACTGCTTTGTCCTCCAGAGGCTGCCCGATTGGTAGGCAAGCTGATGCTTTTGCAGTATGTCTATTATGCGGTTTTTTGTTTCCTGGTCAAGAACGCCTTTAATGATTATCTTGTACCCTCCTGTTGCCGGCGAGGAAACGCTTGGTGCGATTAATTCGAAAGTGTGCCCATCCAGACCCTTGCAGCAGTCGAGCAGTTCCTTTATGAGAGATACGGCTTCTTCCCGCTTCAAAACACTCCACCAGTCCTTATTTGATAACCCCGAAAATGAATGCCAACAGCCCAAACAAGAACAGCAGCAAAACCAACTTCTTGATGTGTCGTGCTTTCTCTCGTGAATGGTCCAGCAGCAGAAGCGCTGAGCACGCGATAAGCCCCACGTCTGTGACTAAAACAAACGGTATAAACCAGACGCCCACCAACCCCAAAAACCAAGTAATAGGCGTCAGCGCAACAGCAAAAACAAAAAAGCCGACTGCCACAGCCGCCGCACTTCTTTCTCCAAATCGCACAGCCAGCGTTTTTACGCCCAAAGCGCTGTCACCTTTAACGTCCACGATGCCTTTGGTGATTTCTCTGCCTGTGTTTGAAAGAAACGCCATGGATGCAAACAGCAACACGTTTAACCCGACTGTTCCGATTGCGGTGACGCTGCCGTAGATGAAGGGGATGGCTACGCATGCGCTGACCAAAAAGTTGCCCGGCAATCCGCTGCGTTTGCCTACTGTGAGGTAAGTAGCGGTTAGGGCTAAAGAGGCAGCGGCTACGATAAAACAGAGCAAACCAAAAGGCTGCACAAGCAACGCAAACCCAAAGCCCACAACAACCAGCCCCGACATGAAAGCCAAGGCTTCTTTGGGCTTGACTGTGCCGCTGGGGATGGGTCTTTGCGGCTCGTTGATGGCATCGATTTTACGGTCGTAGTAGTCGTTGATTACCATGGCGGCAGCGCAGAAAGTAAATCCTGTTAAAAAGCCAAGGAGTATATTTACCCAATTTAGGCTTCCAAAAGAGCTAGCGAGTATGGCGCCGACGAAGACGGCAAACCCCATCATGGTGCAGTTGACTGGTCGCATCAGTCGTATGAAGCCATTGAGTTTACGCATAAGCATTCCTAAACGTTTTCTAATGTAGTTGAATGAAGTTAGTTATAAGATTGTAGATTATTAACTTGTTAGTTCGCATGGTTTTTAAGACAGCAAACTCTTAATCAAAAGGACAGTATGACAAAAGAAACCCCTTCGCAAAATTTTCCCAAAATGATGCAAAGACACAAAGCAGTCAGGGCGCTTTTGATTGCATTGGGTACATTTTGTCTAGTGCTAGGTATCATCGGTATTGTTCTTCCTCTTTTACCGTCTACGCCGCTTTTTCTGGCTGCGGCAGCCTGTTACATGCGGAGTTCCGAGCGGTTGTACAGTTGGCTGATAAACAACAGGTTTTGCGGGAAATACATTCGAAATTATCAGGAGGGAAAAGGCATACCCTTGAAGATTAAAATTACCGCTATTACCGTCTTGTGGGCATCGATTCTCTTTTCGATATTCTTTTTAATAAGCCACATCTGGGTTATGCAGGTTGTATTATTGGTAATTGCTGTAGGTGTTAGCGTCCACCTCTTGCGGTTGCCCACCTGTAAGGGTGACTCAAAGCAGTAAAAACCGCAACGCTGCTGAATTTTTTGACGGCCAATCTCTAAAGACTTTCGTTCCGAAAAGATAGCTTAAAAAGGGTTAAAAGCACACCTATTCCATAACACAGTATTGTTGGTGAAGTGTTGAGCGACAATTATGCCCCCCTCGTCGGCGATAACTATGCTCCAGAAAAACTCAGAGTAATCATTCCAGTAGGCGGAAGAGCCACCCGTCTGTTGCATTTGACAGCAGAGACCAGCAAGGCTTGCCTGCGCTTGCTAAACAGGCCGTTGGTTGAGTTTTCTCTTCTGTCTCTTGCCAGCCAAGGCATACGCAACTTTATCTTCGGAGTCAAAGGCTACACCAACTACCGAGACCTCTATGATTATTTTGAGTCAGGGTACGGTTTCTCTGCAAGATATAACATTAAACCCAGAGTCCACATAAAATACCAGCCGAACGTTGAGGATTTGGGAAGCGCTGACTCTGCCAGAATAAACATGGAATACTACGAGCTGAACTCGCCGGTTTTTGCAGTGCAAGGCGACAACATCTTTGACATCAAAGTCAAAAGCCTCATCGACTACCACAAGGAAAAAGGCGCCGCATTAACCATTGTGCTTCGAGAAGTAGATAACGTTGAGGGCTTAGGCATCGCTGACATTGACAAGGATGGGCGGATTTTGCGGTTTGTGGAAAAGCCTTTGCCTCAAGACGCCCCTTCTAACTTGGCTAACACGGGGTTGTATGTGGTTTCGCCTGAAGTGAAAAAGATTTTCAAAGAAAAAGGCATCCAACAAATCATTAAAGAAAAAAACCGCTTAGATTTCGGTTATGACTTCATTCCGTATGTGATTGAGTCTGGGCGTCCAGTGTACGGTTACACGCTTAAGGGCAGCTGGTTTGACGTGGGCACGCCTAAGAATTACTTGGAAGCCATGAAAAACCTACTTAACGGCGGCTTTTCCACTCTGAACGATTTCGGCGGAAGACTATCTGAGGGCGTTCCCATCTGGGTACAGGGGGAAAGCGCTGACTCCGAAAAACGCAGACAAGAAATTATCCGAAAGATTAAGCAAAAGAAGATTACGATTGAGGGTGCGGTTTTGATTGGCCGGCACTGCCAAATAGAGGACGGCGCAAGAATCATCAACTCGTGCATCGATGATTTTACCCGTATAGGCAAGAACGCTGTGATTACCGATTCAGCGGTGATGGACAGGGTGATTATCGGGGATGGGGCAGAGGTGCATGACAGCATAATCGGCAGGCATGTAGCCGTCAATTCGAGCCAGCGTAAACCAACAAGGCTAAGCGAGATTTCAGTGGTTGCCGACGACGTGGTTTTGGAGGAAGGGTGCTCTCTTACGGCTTCAAAGGTGTATCCTCACCAGCACATCAGAGGCATATTCCAGAACCAAACCATAATAGCCAACTAACGCTCAACATGTTAGAGTGTAAACCCTTTTTCTTCCAGAAACTTACTACTCTTTAAAGGGTAGTGAATGTTTATATTCAATTTTTCACTATTTCTTTATTGAGCGTTACCTTGCGCTATTAAACAAAAAGGAGTTGATTTTTAAAAATGGCTGAAACACGACCCGTAATTGTCCCCAACGCCTGCTTCTGTCACGATGAAAAAGAATATGCCATTGATTTTGAGTTGCCAGGAGTTGACAAGGAACACATTGAGCTAGAGGTCAGTGGGCAGAGTTTATGTGTGTCTGGTTCCAGAGACGACGCTGAGTATGCAGGATGCTATATGCTGGCTCACGAAGTGGATGAGAATAAGGCAGAGGCGAAATTCGAGAACGGCTTGCTAAGGCTTAGACTTCCGCTGAAAAAACCAGTGGAAGGCAAGAAAGTCAAAATAGAATAGCCCCAAAAAACCCCTTTTTTCTTTTAGCATAGTAAAATTATCGTTTAATGGGCCTAGTTAGGCTTTGAACCACTTAAACATCAAATACTTAATTTTCTCTTCCGCCAAGTCCGGCACAGCGATGATAAACCGCTTGCGCACCGTCGTAGCCAGCCTTCCAGCCTTAACAATCTCAGTGGCAGATATGTCTGAGCCTGCCTTTTTAACCGAAACCATGTAGGGCGCATGTTCAACGCCTGGTCCGTACTTGTAGACGGCGAAGTCGCAGCCGAATTTTATGCCTGGCGTAACAATTAAGCCGCTGTTTCGCAGGTCCCGGTAAACAGCGTATTTTTCTTCAAATTCATCGTAGAGTTGCTTGGCTTTCTGCCGCAGTTTTTTGAGACTAACAGCTTTATTTTCATCTTCGTAGACGGCGATTTTTTGGTTCTCAGCCAAGTAGACGCCTTCCATAAGGTCAAGGATTAAGGGGACTTCGAACTCGGGGATTTTCGGTTTAGAAATACCCAGTGGTTTGCCGTAGTAACCGGTTTTGTAGAGGCTGGAGCCTTCCGTGTGGTTCCAGACGACAAGAAAGTTCTCGATGAGCTCTACCTTGGTTTTTTCCATCCCTTTTTTCGCTCTCTGAGGCTTTTACATGATGAATGAGAGCATGCGTGCCACGTCTGCGGCGTCTTCAGCTTTGTCAGCTGAGTTTTCCAAAAGTTGCAGGACATCTCTTAAGAGAAGCAGCACGGGGACTTCAAGCTTGCTGTTTAGGACTTTTATGGCAAGGACGCGGTACTGGTCATCTACGATGCGTTCGGCAATTTCCACATCTTTGGCTCTCTCAAGAGTTTTTTGTGAGCCGTAGTTGAGAACCATCATGGTTTCCCTGAGCTTGAGAACGCTGTCAAGAACGGCTAAGGACAGCTTGAGCAGGTCGTTTTTTATTTCTGTGGGGATTGCCCAGTTGTGCTCCATGATTTCGACAAGGTAGTAGGCGATGCCTTCGGAGAAGTCGGCGATTTCGCTTGACAGGTTAGTGAACCTTAGGAAGTCTTCTCGGGCGATAAGTATGGCGCCTATTTCGGCTAGTTCTTGGCTGACCATGCGTCTTGCTTTGATGACTTCTTCTTCGCCTGTTCGGATTTCGCTAAAGAGTCTTCTGGCGTTGTCTTTGTCGCCGCTTGCAAAGTGCTCGACGAGTTGTGGGATTTTTCTTGAGACATCAACAACCTTGCGTAGGTTGTCTTGGCAAGCGTTTAGTGCTCTGCGTTTCACGCGTTCTTCTGTTTCTGCTGGAAGTACCAAATTTTTCCCCCGCTATAACCATCCGTAGATATAATCATTTAACTATTGTGTGATTGTTAAAAAAGGTAGCTACTGACTTTTAATTAAAACTCCAAGCTCTTTAAAGGCTTTTTTCCCATAGAAGTAATCGTGTAGGAGCGCTGGCAGGTCTTTGATTGCTGTGCGCACTTGCTGCCATGAGTCGCGGTCGCGTATGGTTACGGTGTCCTCTTTTAGGGTGTCGTAGTCTACTGTTATGCCCAGTTGTACGCCTGCTTCGTCTGCTCTTGCGTAGCGTCTGCCTATGCTGCCTGTCTCGTCGAATTCTGCCATGAAACCCTCGTTTGCCAGCATATTTTGGATTTGGCATGCTTTGGTGTCTAAGCCGTCTTTGCCCATAAGCGGGTAAACTCCGACTTGCACGGGCGCGATGCTTCTTGGGAAACCCATGACGACACGGTCCTCTTTTATGCCGTAAGCGTACTCTAACGCCACGTAGAAAAGCCTGTCACAGCCAAAACTGGGTTCCACCACGTGCGGTATGAAACGGGTTCCGCGAACAGTGGTTTTTTGCCGGCTGATGTCCACTTGCTCTGAAAACACCTGATAGTTTTCCACCATAATGCTGCCTTGTTTTTCCATGGCATCCGTCACCTCTTGCGCTGGAACCTTGGCGAGCAAGGCGGCTACTTTGGCGGCTTCTCCCTTGTAGATTGGCCCCAGCTTAGCCATAATCGGCTTCACCACAAGCTCCTCTTTCTCAACTGGGTTTGGGTACTCCTTGTAGACGGTCATGTCGGCGCCGCTGGCTTTCATGTGACTGGCAAGGTCAAAGTCTGTTCTGTAAGCGTGCCCGCTGACTTCTACCCAGCCCCAACGGTCCACCAGCACTTCCTGGTCAAAGCTCTGTGTGCTGTAGTGGGCTTTCTCCCAAGTGAGCTTCTCGATGAAACGCTGCTTTTCCGCTGGGACGCCCAGTTCAACGAGGAGGCGTTTTGCCTGCGCCATAAAGAAGGCTTGCCACTCGTTTTGGATGATTTTGCGGTCAAGAGCTTCGCGGACTGTCACGTCAGTGGTGTCTTCACATTCCTTGAGCCGTGTGTCGCATAGAAGAATGGGTAGTACCTCGTTTTCCACTTCGCCCAGAAATCGGCAGCAGGGTTCCTCTGGGTCAAAAAAGAACTCCAAATCCGCAATAGTGAACTCTCGAAGCCTAATCAAGCCTTGACGCGGCGAAATCTCGTTACGCAAGGCATGACCAATCTGGATAACACCAAACGGAAGCCTCTCGCGTGCCGCGGTGTAGAGGCGGTCGAACTCGACGAATATGTTTTGTGCAGCTTCAGGCCTGCCGTAACCCACCGCGCCCGAGTAAGGACCAATGGTGGTTTCAAACATTGTTAGGAACCGCTGTGGTTCGCCGAATGGTCCACCGCAGTCTGGACAAACGATGCCATGGCGTTCCAGCTCCTCTTTAATCTCAGCTAAAGTCATTTTTTCAGCTTCCGCCGAGCTGATGCCCTTCTCTTCTAGCAGGTGGTCTGCTCGGAATCTGCCTTTGCAGTTTTGGCACTCCACCATGGGCTCTTTGAAGTGGTCAACGTGCCCTGACGCCTCAAACACTTTGCCGGGCGCAATCACGGATGACTCCATTTCGTAGATGCCGATTTTTTTGACGAAGAGTTCTCGGAGCTTGTTTTCGATGTTCTGCTTTAGCCTTGTGCCCAAGGGACCGTACGTTACAAAGCCGCCGCTGCCACCGTAAATTTCAAAGGATGACCAGAAAAAGCCTCTGCGTTTGGCTAGCTCGTTGACTGCAACGAACTTGTCGCATTCAGGCTTGCTGCATTTAGCTTCGCTACCCAATCTAAACGTCACTTTCCGATTTACTGCTAAAAGCCACTAACAATTAAAACATTACCATGCTATCGATAGAAATTGCCCCAGATACTGAAAAAATTGCCTGTCTCTTCCAAAAAAATGAATGTAAGCCTTTATGGGCAATGAAAAAGTTAATGAATTTCTTGCATAATTGATTAGATTAAAGGCGATTGTTTTTGTTACAATGTAATTTCAGAGATCAATATGCATTGTCTAAGAACCAGCAGTATAATTGTCCTCAAAGTTGCGGTTTAAGCGTTTTTTTGAATTTAGTGGGTCGTCAACGGAGAATATTAACAAATCCAAATGATTTGAGTTTGCTCAATGAATTAAATAAAAGGTATGAAGATGCTGTCATGAAAACTCACGAATCAAGAGCTCGTGGAAAAGCTACAGGTAACGCCTTTGAAGATTGGATACGAGAGAGGATTGGACAAAATCGGAAGAATCAAAAGGGAAAAATAGCTTTAACAGATTCTTGCTTTTTCAATGTCGATTGTGCAATACCATCAGTAGACAAACCAGAAACTGTAATCGAAATTAAAATAACAACCGATATACAACAATGCCTGATGCTACACGGATTACTAAAAATGTTAAAGAAGCGTAATGACAAGTCCAGACTTGGATTCGTCGTCCTCTATGAGCCCGGAGAGAGGCTGGTTGGTCGAAGGCACTTGCTTGATGAGTTGAAAAGAGATAGCAATTCAGATTTTGACTACTTCATCATTGAAAAACGCTGGTCAAAGGAAATTAATGAACTTTCAAATTGGTGCAGAATCAAACAGTAACTCGCTCTCAACATTAGAATAGAGGCGTGTATAGAGCCGTTAACCGGGAAGCTATAGATAGAAAACCATTGAAAGTCTATTTTTATCGTAGGTAGTTTATGTTTATGCTTGGTGCCAGTGCCAGCGCTGGTTTAGCAAGCATTTCCACGAAGCGAAAACCTTTTGTTTGGTGGAACATGTTGGCGGACGCGCAGGCTTTAACTATCCAAGCGGTGTCTAAGCCCATTTCCGTGCCCGCGCAAGCATAAACCAACTCGCCCTCAGGGATTATGCCGGCGTCGGTTGCCATCATAACCGCCTCCAAACACACCAGTGTCCCGGGCGAAATCAACTCCAGCGTTTTGGCGACAATGTCCAGCGAGGTGGTTTTGCGCAGGTGCAGCCGCATCGAAAACGTGGGACCAAACAGAGGGATGGTGCCGCGGACAACCTCAACGCCCAGCTCTTTTAGCTTGATTTTATTTTCGTCTGTGATGCTCAAGGGAACCCGTTCCAAGCGTTTTTTAGCCCATTCATCTCTTCTCGCCTTAAGCTCAGGTATCTTCTCGAAAAGGTCAGCGTTCATGGCGTTAACTTCCCAAAACATGCCCTGCGGGCAGGTGACGCAGATGATTTTGCGGTTCTTTATGCGCTCTGCAGCTTTTACGGCGCTCTCGCCAGTCACGGAAGCCACTACCAAGAACTCAAGCTCACGTGGGGCGTTTTGCAGGATATGTATTGTTTCGTCAGTGTTTACAGGTCCGGGGCGTTCAAAAACCTTCAAGGGCAGTTTTACCTCTCAGATTAATTTCCGCTTGCAAGATAAAAGACTATTCCCAATCGCCCTCTCTAACGGTTGGATACTGCAAACGCTAACTTTAGCAGTATATTTGCAGCCTAATAGCCAAAGAATGCAAAAAACCTAAGAGGGGGAGGGCTATTGGCGATTTCTGCAGCCATTAACATAGTAGAAACAATACACCGCTTTTTGCTATTTACAGTGCAGATGGTCTGTGGCAGAGCAAGCAGCATTTCCAGCGCCCACTTTTGCTCTTTAAACAAGGGGCAAAAAAAGTCAGCTATCTCTGGAAGGTTTAGTCTTGTGCTTTGGGCTCTGTGTAGATTGGGAACCTGAGCAAGGCTGCGATTCCACCTAGCGCAAGGAGTTTTGCTCCCGCCTCATGCTCCGTGCTGATTACTGTAATTGTCGAGTTATGTCTTTCCGCGTCCCGCATGAGCTCCTCAAGCTTTAGCCGTTGCTGCTCATCCGCATCCCTAAGCGCAGTGTCAGCAAGCACAAGCTTCTCAACTGCACCCATCAAAACCGCCTTCTCCACCGATTCCAGCCCATAAGTGATTGTACCCTCGCCTTTGCCAAGACGCTTCATGACTTCCTCCATAGTTTCAGTTTCTTCCACCACGCGCAGTTGATGGGCAGCTTTGAGCAAAACGCCTGACCGCAACGCTTCGTAGATTCCTGCTGTGCCACCGTTGTTGACGCTTTTTATGTCAGCCACTGACTTGCCCATCTCTCGGGCTTCCTCGGAAAGATACTTGGCAAAATCATTCTTGACAAAACCCACGCCTATAATAACAATCGGGTTACGGTTCGCCATCCACAGCTGGTTTAGAGTATTGGTTACCCGGCGAAAATACGCTTTTGTTGCTTCCGCACGTTTCTCAGCCTCATGTTTCCCAGGCAGCTTAAAGCGCTCCTCAACCTTAATTTCCACGCCGTACTGCTTGGTTTCAGCAATCGCGTACCCTTCGTCATCAATCGAGACAATTAACATGGACTTTTCAATTTCACTTGCCCTCACAAGCCTGTCAAGCAGGTGCTTTGGCCACTCCTTCTTTACAATCGTCAAAGGCTGATTCAAAGCAATACTTAACGTATGGTGTGCACCAGTAGGAATAACATCAGGCGCATGACAAATCAATCCATGAACACGCAGTTTCCCAAGAAACTTGTCCCAACTCACCGACTCCACAGTTACACCCATAAAAGCAGACATGCGCTCTGCACTTTTTGGCCGAGAAGTCTCAGTGTCAGTTTTTATGGCTCTTGAACTGTAAGCGTAAACCTCATCACCCTTGTAGATAACGTTGTATAGGTGCCATAGGTCATCTTGGGATTCAGGAACCACCTTCACGAATCCTTGCCTTAGGTTTTTTTCGATAATCTTCACGACGTTAGCATCTCAGTAAGTATTATTTAGTTGGAATGTGTTTGCAGGTAAAAAAGGCTATGCAAAGCATGTTCCAATCTGATGCCTAAATAACGCAGTTTATAAAAGAAAAATCAATATAACTCCAACAGATGCATAGTACTTGACACAAAAAAGGAAGTAAACCAATGCCTCAAAGACTAATCGTCGTCAAAGTAGGAACCAACGGCATAACAAAAAAAGGCAAACTAGACGAAGAAGAAATGCAAAAACTAGTCAGCCAAATCGCCGCAGCAACCAAACAAGGCGACAAGGTGGTTCTTGTAACTTCAGGAGCAGTTGCAGCAGGCATTGCCGAGCTGGGAATCCCTCCCAAGCCCCAAGATGTTGCTTTTCAGCAAGCTGCAGCGGCAACCGGGCAAAGCGTGCTTATGGCGAAATACCGCAAATTCTTCAAGCAACATGACCTTAAAGTAGCGCAGATTCTGCTTACCGCCGAAGACCTATCCAACAGAGCCTCATACGTTCATACGTGTGACGTACTTGGTTTGCTACTGAAAATCGGCGTTGTTCCAATCATTAACGAAAACGACGTGACATCAGTTGATGAACTCATGCGAACAGAAGGCTACAAGGTTAACTTTAGCGACAACGACATTTTGTCGGTTCTTGTTGCAGGAGCAATCTGCGCAGACTTAGTCATCATTCTCTCAGATGTTGAAGGCTTATACACGACGGACCCTCAAGAACCGGAAGCAGAACTCATAAAAACCGTTGACGCCATCACCCCTGAACTTAAAAGCTCACTTAACGGCAAAAGCAAACTTGGCAGAGGAGGAATCCAAAGCAAAATCAAAGCCGCAGAAATCGCCACTTCCTGCGGAATCCCCGTCGTCATAGCCAACAGCCGAAGAGAGAACGTGCTCTTGGATGTTCTGTCCGGGAAAGAGGTTGGTACTTACTTTAAGCCTCAAAGCCGAATGCCAGCTGTTAAACGTTGGATTGCTTATGGCGCAGCAGTGAAGGGCAAAATCCACGTGAACGAAGGCGCGAAAAAGGCGATTATGCAGGGTTCCAGCTTGCTGCCTGTTGGCGTAACCAAGGTTGTCGGCATCTTTGACGTGGGCGATGTAGTTAGTATTGAGGATGAAAACCACGGGGAGTTTGCGAGGGGTAACCCGAACTACAACAGCAGCCAGTTAAACCTAATTAAAGGGTTACAAATAACAGATGTAGAGAAGAAACTTGGTTTTAAGCCAAGAGAAGTCATCGAACATCGAAATATTCACCTAATAGAGGAAGAAAAATGATAACTGAAATATGTAAAAAAGCCAAAGCCGCCTCATTTGAAATGGCAAAATTAGATGCTGAAACAAAAAACATTGCACTATGCCGAATGGCAAACGCCCTAGAAGCCAACGCTGAAAAAATTCTAGAAGCAAACAAAACCGACGTGGACGCCGCCAAAGCAAAAGGGCTCAAAGCCGCCCTGCTTGACCGTTTAGCTCTAGATCAAAAGAAAATCAAAGGCATGGCTAGCGATATGCGGGAAGTTTCATCCTTAGCTGACCCTATTGGAACAATCTTAAGCAGTTGGACAAGACCTAACGGCTTGATAATCAGCCAGATACGCGTGCCAATGGGCGTTGTTGGAGTAATCTATGAGTCCAGACCAAACGTCACCTCTGATGCGGCGGGAATCTGCATCAAATCGGGGAATGCGGTGATTTTACGCGGTGGCTCAGACGCTTTGAACTCTAATGTTGCCATCGGCGAAGTGCTAAGAGAGGCTTTGTCAGGCACGAACGTTCCTGCAGATGCTATTCAAGTTGTGAATTCTCCTGAACGCAGTGTTGCCGAGGAGTTGATGGGCATGCGAGAGTACATTGACGTGCTTATTCCCCGTGGAGGCGCAGACTTAATCAAAACAGTCGTGGAGAAATCGCGTATTCCCGTTATCGAGACTGGAACAGGCAACTGCCATGTGTATGTGGAAGAGGATGCTGACTTAGAAAAAGCAACGCCCATAGTGATAAATGCGAAGTGCCAGCGACCTGGAGTTTGTAATGCAGCCGAGAAACTGTTGGTTCACAGCAAAATCGCTGAGTCTTACTTGCCTGTGATTATTGCCGAGTTACGCAAGAACGGCGTGGAAGTTAGAGGCGACGAAAAAACCCGAAAGATTGTTACCGACATCAAGCTGGCGACTGAAGATGACTGGTACACAGAATACCTTGACTTGATAATCGGCGTGAAAGTCGTCGAAAGCCTAGATGAAGCCATAATGCACATCAACAAGTACGGCACTAAACACTCTGAATCCATCCTAACCACAGACTTTGGCAAAGCCACACGGTTCCTTCAAGAAGTCGATTCCTCAGCAGTCTACTGGAATGCATCCACACGATTCACAGACGGCAACCAATTCGGGTTAGGCGCAGAAATCGGCATCAGCACCCAAAAACTCCACGCTAGAGGACCCATGAGCGTACAGCACCTAACCACAACAAAATACGTCATACTTGGCAACGGACAAATCAGAAAATAATCACACACCCTCCATGTTGCTTTTTTCAAGCCCTCTTCAATTTATCGTCTTCAAAAAATGTCTTGAAATGATTCTGGAAAGACTCTTGCTCGGCCCAAATCCTAAAGCTTGTAAAATTTGAAAAATAATGAGCGATTAAATTGCTGGTGCAAATTTCGCTTGTCAACGTTGCTAAGGGACAGATTGCTTTCTTAGCTCTTATGGCATGGGTACGAGGAATTGTAGTTGGCTTACGACGGGATTGAGCAGGTTGAAGACGATTTGCGGGAACAAGCCTAAGATGAGTATTGCAGCCACCAAGATGAAGATTGGAACAAGCATGCGTTTTGGCTCTTTTATTACCACGTCATCTTTAGATTTTTTGGCGTACATAAAGTTCACTAGCCGGAACAGATAAGCAGTCTGCACAACGCTTGTCAAGACCCCTATAACTGCCAGCCAACTCATGCCCGCTTCAATCGCGGCGGTGAAGACTAGGTATTTAGCCATGAAACCACCAAACGGCGGAACCCCTGCAAACGATAGTCCAGCCATAACCAAAGCTAAACTGACAAAGGGCATTTTTTTGCCTAAACCAGAAAAGTCATCCAAAGTCCTAAACCCGTAACTGTTTATGATACCTACTGCCATAAATGAGAGCGCGGTAGTTATGCCGCCGATAAGGAAGAAATAAAGGTTACCCATAAGTCCAAGTGCGGTTACGCTGGTTATGGCTACAAGGTTGTAACCAACGTCGGCAACACAAATGTTAGCAATTAAACGTTTAACATTGGTTTGAATTAGCGCAAACAAGTTGCCCACAATCATCGTCAACGCAGCCATAATGGCAAGCATGAAAGTCCAATCCAAAGCGCCAGGAGGCGTCACTATGAAAACCAAGACTCTGATTAGGATGTAGTAGCTACCCTGGTCAATTAGCGCTGAAAGGAAAGCCGCTGAAGATGCAGGTGCCGCGGTGTAAGCGTCTGGGAGCCAGAAGTGGAAGGGCACGATTGCTGCTTCAATGGCGTATCCGCCGGCTATAAATACGAAGGCTATGATAAGTAATCGTTTATCAGCTAAAGTCACTAAAGCTTCTCGGACATCCCAGAAGTTGAGGCTTCCCGTTAAACTGTAGACTAAGGATAGCCCAAAAACAACGAATGCTGAGGCGATGATTATCATGACTAAGTATTTGAGGGTAGAGTTTAGCGTCAAGGCATTTTTTCTGTATAGCATCAAAAAGCCTGCGCCTGCTGCT
>QYYE01000001.1 GCA_003589585.1 Candidatus Bathyarchaeota archaeon | reverse complement strand
AAATTTCCGGTCCAGTGGTTTCCCTGTGCACTTTGGGGTTGGCTAAGTTTTTGAACTGCTGGGGCATGAAGCTGCCTTGGGTATTTGCGGTGAGTTCCTCGGCTTTTTTGATGGCGCCACCCATGCCCTCCGGTCCAGGCGTGAGTACAAGCTGGGCGCCGTATGCTTTGAGCAGGTTGCGGCGTTCGATGCTCATGGTTTCAGGCATAGTTAAGATGAGCCTGTAGCCTTTTACGGCTGCTGCCATGGCTAAGCCTATGCCTGTGTTGCCGCTTGTCGGCTCAATGATTGTTGCGCCGGTTTTAGTATGCCCTGTTTTTCAGCTTCCTCTATCATGCTTTTGCATATGCGGTCTTTGACGCTGCCGCCTGGGTTTCGGGATTCCAGTTTAGCTATGATGGTGGCGTTTGAGCCTTGGGCGAGTTTGTTTAGGCGTACAAGAGGGGTTTTTCCTATGGTTTCCAAAACGTTGTTGGCTATTTTCTGCATATTTATCGCCTGACTGTTAATGCTATAACGGTGCTATGGGTAGCAGGTGATAATAAACCTTACCACCCGCCCTAAAGAAAAGAAAACCTACACCATAATAAACAAATCCCCCAAAATGCCAACAAAAGCCAACCTGCAAAGTAAAGCCTTTAAATGTGCCCTGATTCTATATTTCCGCAAACGTGCGCGGAGGTCGCCCAGCATGGCCAAAGGCGTAGGACTGAGGCTCCTATCCCGCAGGGGTTCGTGGGTTCAAATCCCACCCTCCGCACCACATTTTGGGAAATTAAGCCTAAATTGAGGTTTCTCCTTTACTATCACTTGTTTGCCAATTTTTCACATGATTGCAAACAATTTTTTCCATCAAAAAACCTGTTTTCTTAAGTAACGGTTAAAAGCCAATGCTGTACAGTCATATTACATACCTCTAAAAACTGGATGGTTACAAAATGCAATCCGCTAAAACAACGCAAAGAAAATTTGTCTCTGTTGACCCAAGCAAGTGCACTGGCTGCGGAATCTGCGAGTACTCTTGCACACTAGAAAAAGGCGAAGCCGTCTGGAACCCACTCCGCTCCAGAATCCGAGTAGTCCGCATGACACCTCTCTTCAATTTTGCCCTCTCATGCCGAGCATGCGAAGATGCCAAATGCGTAAAAGCCTGCCCAGAAAAAGCCCTGAGCCAATCAGAAAGCACAGGTTTACTTTTAATCGACGATAAGAAATGCAAAGGCTGCGACTGGTGCGTGCAAGCCTGTGAACACGGCGGAATAACCATTCACACCGACACGGGAAAAGCCATTTCATGCGACCTGTGCCAAGGTGAACCAAAATGCGTTGAATTTTGCCCAGAAGAAGCCCTTGAAATGGTTGAGTCTGACGAGGCAGCAGACAAACGCTTCAGCAATGCACTCGAAAACCTGCCGGCACAAACCGAGAAGTTAACAACAATTGTCAAAAACAAAGACTGGAAACCGCTACTGGCTGATGCTGAGAAACGGTCTGAAAAAGTCACTGAAAAGCTTGAAGCCCTAAACAAGAAGGCAATGGCTAAAAAACAAAAATAGCCTCCTTTTCAATTACAAATTTTCTTCATAGCCGCGAAGCAAACTATCCACATCTAACCCTACATTTTCGCCAGCGTAACCGCCTTCCAAAACAAAAAACGCTGGCTTCCCAAGCAAGGCAACCTTTTTGCCGATCTCAAAGTAATCCTTTTCAACCAAGCCCAAAGACGCCAAATCACCAAGATGCGTGTCAAACCCAGCGGAAACAGCAACAACCTCCACTTTGCCCAAATCAACCATGCCCAACGCTTTGTCTAGTGTTTCCAAGTACCGTTTTCCACCAAAATCTCTTGGCAGGGCAAAATTGATGCAGTTGCCTTCTGAGCGGAAGCCTGTTCCGGGATAATTTGGCGACTGGTGCAGCGAAACATAAATCACGCTCTCGTCTCCCTGAAAAATCTCCTGCGTTCCATTCCCATGATGCCCATCAACATCCAAAATCAACGCACGCTTTCCTAGCACTCGGATAGCAATTGCCACATTATTCATGTAACAAAACCCGCGCGTGTAATTACCCAACGCAGCACCCCTTATTCCAGCATGGTGTCCTGGTGGACGCATAAGCGAAAAACCCCCGATTTGTGAGGCCAAAACTGCCCCTCCAACCGAAAGCCTGGCGAACTCGTAGATATTATCGTATGCAGGCGTATCGGGGTCTTCCACTAAGCCTTTTTTGACATTCCACAAGTACTCTGCGTCATGCACTTTTAACAGGTCGTCTTCGCTGGCAGGCGTTGGCTCTACAAACTGGTAGCCTTTGGCTTTCAAGATTTCATAAGCTACTTTGACTCTTTGTGGTCCTTCGATATGCCATGTGCCGTACCCCAAGCATTTCTCTGAGAAAGCAACTTTTGTCTTCATTGGTTTTTGCATCCATTACAGTTAAGAGATGCTTTTTCACATTAAAATATAACTTTCCACTTAAATCTAACGCTTTAAAACTGGAGAACAAAACGCATGGTTTCCGAAAATCCCTTTGGGCAGTTTCGTCGAGAGTGCGAAGAAGCCTTAGCTAAAGCCATAAAGAAAACTTTGCCCGAAATCAAAGCGCCAACCATAACGCTAAACAAAACGCCTAACATTGAGTTTGGGCAGCTTGCATCTTCGATTTGTTTTGATTTGGCAAAGAAGCTTAACCAAAAACCCATCGTGGTAGCCGAGCATCTTGTTAAAGCCATCGACAAGTCAAGCTTTAACCTGATTGAGAAGGTTGTTTTTGCTGGTGCAGGCTACATCAATTTCCATGTGGATTTCACCAAGTTCTCGGCACTAACTTTGGAGTCCATTAAGAAGCTAAAATATGATTATGGCTTTGTCAAAACCGCTAACCCCCAGAAAATCATTGTTGAGCACACCAGCGTGAACCCATTGCACCCCATCCATATTGGGCAAGCCAGAAATCCTATGCTGGGAGATGCGCTCGCAAGGATTTTGGAGTACAGGGGGCACCAGGTTTCCAGACATTACTATGTTGATGATGTTGGTAGGCAATCGTCAGTTGTTGCTTACGGTTACCAGAAGCTTGGCAGACCAAAGCCCACTGAGAAAGCAGACCATTTTGTGGGTAAAATCTATACGGTTACGAGTTGTCTTGTGGAGATTAACCGGTTAAAGAGGGCTCGTGAGGTGGCTGTGGCTGTACGTTCAGCTGAGGAGTTGGTTAAGACAAATAAGGAGATTGATGAGTGGATGTCTATTGCCGCTGAGCTAAAGGAAAAGTTTCCTGTGCTTTTTGAGGTGTTGATGGCTAAAATCGGCGAAGACGAGAATCCTGAGGAAGAGATTAACCGTTTGAACCGTGCTTATGAGGATGGTGAACCTAACGCTAAACAGCTCATACGTGAGGTTAGCGATTTGTGCCTTGAGGGTTTTAAGGAAACCATGGCACGTGTGGAGGTTTCTTATGATTCGTGGGATTGGGAGAGCGATTTTGTTTGGAGCACGCAGGTCAGCGAGGTCATGCAGAAGCTGAAGACTTCCCCGTTTGTTTTCACTGAGAAAGGCGTTTTGGAGTTTGACGCTGAGAAGGTAGCGCAAATCTTCAAGTTAAAGTCTAAGTTGGGTTTGAGTGAGACGCATGAGATTCCGACACTGACGCTTATGCGTGCTGACGGCACCACTTTGTATACTACTCGTGATGTAGCTTACACGCTTTGGAAGTTTGGTCAGGCGCAGAAGGTCATAAACGTGATTGGCATGGAGCAATCCTTGGCGCAGTTGCAGTTGAAGCTGGCACTGTACGCGTTGGGTTACGGTGAGTTTGCGGATAATTTTGTACATTTTGCCTACAACTTGGTAACTTTGCCAGGTTACAAGATGAGCAGCAGACGTGGGCACTACATCACGTTTGATGAGGTTTTGGACGAAGCAGTTTTGCGAGCTTACGAAGAGGTTTCGAAGCGTTCACCACAGCTATCCGAGGAGGAGAAACGCAGCATCGCCAACTTTGTCGGCATTGGGGCTGTGCGGTATGCGCTTGTGGATGTGGATTCTTCCAAGCCTGTCGTGTTCACTTGGGAGCGAGTGCTCAACTTTGAGACTAACAGTGCGCCTTATGTTCAGTATACTCATGCCAGAGCCTGCAGCATATTACGCAAAGCAGCACGTGAACCCGAAAAACCAGCATACGACTTGCTTGCTGAAAGGCTTGAGCGAGAGTTGATTTTGAACCTTGCAGGCTTCCCCGACATGTTCATTGAAGCAACAGAATACCTAAAACCCAACAACATCGCCGATTACGCGAATGCACTAGCGGATAAGTTTAACACTTTCTACAATGCGCTGCCAGTGATTAAGGCTGACTCTCAGGAGCTTAGCGATGCACGTTTAGTTTTGACGCAAGCCATACAAATTGTCATGCACAACGCCCTAAACCTAATAGGGATTGTTGCGCCAGAAAAAATGTAGAGCGCTGACCTGTTGGAAATGGAATTTAGGTCTTTTCTGTTGTTTTCTGGCGCTTTTCAGCCTTTTTTGCTCTGCCATAGACCCTCATCCTCCTATATTAAGCACTGATTTTTAACATGTTAACGAGCGCAGAAACCGTCAATACTAACCTCCCCTCTTAGGCTTCTGCAAGGAGTTTCTAATAGGCTGCAAATATGAAAGGTTGCCTGTATACTTGACGCTGGTTGAATAGCCCCATTAATCCTGTAATAACTATTCGGATGGCTTAGGTTGGTATGTTACTTGATTGCTTGTTGCTGCCATAACAAATTTCAAATACCAGCCTATTAACATACAACGAGGTGCACAATATTGGGTAATGACTCATATTTCCAAAGGAAACTTGAACCAATCAAAGTCGCAAAACAAAAACCAATCTCACAGCTTTTAGCCGAAATGAGCAGAACCGCTTACCAAGGCCGCAAACTTGGGGAAGCCGTTGATGTTTGGGAAAACATGCTCAAAGAAAAAGACCTAACCATAGCTCTAGGCTTTGCAGGCTCCATGAGCACCGCCGGACAATGGACCATTATTAACTGGCTTATGGAAAACCGCTTCATCGACGTGTTGGTTTCCACGGGTGCAAACGTCTCTGAGGATATTGTTGATGCCATGGGCTTGGGTTACTGGCAGGGAAGCCACATGGTGGATGACAAGGCGCTTTTGGAAGCGGACGTGAACCGTTACTATGACGTTTTCGGCAAGGAAACTGATTATCGCAAAATGGAAGAGCTAGTCACCGACTTTGTCATGACTCTCAAAACCGACTACAACTATTCATCCGCAGAGTTCCTGTATCTGCTAGGCAAGTATCTTGGCAAAAAGGACATCCCAGCAATCACCGCAGTCGCCGCAGCTAACGGCGTGCCCATTTTCAGCCCAGCCATGGTTGACAGCGCATACGGCGAAACCTTCCTTTTGGCAAAAAACCAAGGCCACAACGTCATGCTCGACTCAGTCAAAGAATTTGACCAATTCGTAACCATAGGCACAAAAACAAAAGACATCGGCGTCGTTTACATCGGCGGCGGAGTGCCCAAAGACCTAACACAACTCATCGCCATATCCGTCTCACCCATGACCAACGACCAAGGCGTAGAAGGCAGAAGCGGCGGACTGCGCAAGAGCCTGCAAGAATACTACTACCCACACAAGTACGCCATACAAATCACCACCGACTCACCGCAATGGGGTGGATTGTCTGGCTGCACGCTGGAGGAGGCGATTAGCTGGGGCAAAATCAACAGTGAAACAGGAAAACGTGCGGTATGTTACTGCGACGCCACAATTGCGCTGCCGCTGATAGCTCATGCATTGTGCGAGCGGGTGCCGGAGAAGCGGAAAGGGCCAGACATGAGTTGGCTATTCAAGGGCGTAGAGTAACCCGCCAATTTTACTTTTTTATTCAGCATATTCAAATGTATATTATCGGTTACACTTAATACTTTGTTCGACTTTTCATTGCCTAAGGTTAGGTGCACGCGTATTTTTGGCCTTTCAGAGGAAAATTTATGCATGTATGAAAGTTATACTTAGGAGTTGAAATGGGGCAAATCGAATCTGAGGCCGAAATTGCAATCGTGGGAACAAAGGGCCAAATAGTTATTCCGCAACGATTCCGAAACGAGTTAAAAATAACCTCAAAAACAAACTCGTAGTCTACAAGCAAGGGGATAAAATCGTGGTAACAAAACTTGCCATTCCACCTCTGAGGGAAGAGCTGCAAGACCTCTTCAAGGAAGTTGATAAACAAACAAAGGGCAAGCGAGTAACAGAAAAAGAAATCCTAAAGGAAATTCAGAATTATCGCCTTGACAAGCGAGCCAAAAAAGGCGCCTAAGATGGCTCGAGTGGTGATTGATACCAATGTGTTGGTATCCACCTTTCTTAATAAGGGAAAATCAAGAAAGCTTGTACTCAAGTTGCTAGATATGCATACGGTAACTTTGTCCAGTCAGATGCTGGCTGAAATAGCCGATGTTCTCTCAAGAGACAAATTCAACGTTACAACCGCACAAATTGACAGGTATATTTCTGTTCTAGTACGCCAAGCAATCGTAGTTTCAACACATTCCAACTCCAAAATAGTGCTGGAAGATCCAGATGACGATATAGTTCTAGATACTGCCTTAGCTGGGCAAGCGGATTATATCGTTAGCGACGACAAGCACCTACTCAAATTAGCCAGCTATAAACAAGTCAAAATAGTGTCAGTTAACGAATTTATGAAAATAGCTCCAAAAAAGCGCTAATATGAGGACTCATAACAGCTTTTCAATCACTTAGGAGGTTTTCTTTTTGCCTAACCTTGTTATTAGCGCACTGGTCATTATCGGCAGAACAACTGTTGCGTCGCCTTCTATCATTATGCGTTTTGCTTTTTCGCTGATTTTTCCCCATGAAACCGCTTCGCGGGGTCGTGCACCGCTGAGGCTGCCATCCCACTCAACCGCCGTTGAAACGTAGACGACGTAGTCTAAGCCGTCTTTGAACTGGTTCCACCAAATCGTGTGATGCTTGCTTATGCCTCCGCCCACGATTAGGGCTCCGCTTTTCTTGGCGTCAAAGATGATGTTGTTTAGGTCTTCCTCGTCTTTGAGCACGTTGATTTTGAAGTCCCGGTGGTCTTGAGTGAAAAACCAGAGTTGGTAGCCAACTGCACCGTCAGTTATGCCTGGCACAAAGACGGGTATGTTGTTTTTTGCTGCCCAATAAAGAATCGAACTCTCGTTACAACAGCGCAAGCCGATTTCTCGGCACAGCTCAGTGGTTGACAGTTCCTTTTTGCCTTCCTTGTAGAGCTCTGAGAGTAACGCTTGGATTTTCTGCTCGAGCACTATGCCGTAGCTGTCGTTTGGGACAAGCACGTTTCCAAGCCTGTTTACGCCTTCTTGGTGAAGTTTGGAGTCGTTCATTATGAAGCTGCCTTTATAGTAGTCGCGGAAGCAGCGGGCAACGTCATGGTCAAGGGTTCCGCAGGTGGTTATGATGACATCAACGAGTTTGCGTTTCACCAACTCTTTGATTACGCCTCTTGTGCCGGTGGCGATTATGTCGGCGGGAAATGAGAGGAACTTTATGCAGCCCTTCGCTTTAACCATGGCTTCGATGATGCTGACGCCTGTTGCAAGCTTGCCAGCGGTGAAACCCCACGCAGCATCCATTTGCAAGACAAGCTCGTCTACAGTCAAGTCTTTGGTGAACTCGTAGTCTTTCACTGGTACCTTGTGTGCTTCTTCTTTGTGCATGCTTACTCCTCGTACACACCTTGATGGGTAACTGTCCATAAATAGGTGTCGAAAAGTGGCAGGGTTAGTCTGACAGGTAGTTGATGATGCGCTGGTAGATGTCTTTGTCCTTGGAGTCCTCGTAGCCAGCGTAGATGCTTGGGTTATCGTTAACTTCCACCACCACAAAGTCGCCGTCAACTTCCTTTAGGTCCACGCCATAGAGCCCTTTTCCGATAACGCTGCACGCCTTTAACGCCACTTCTTTGAGCCTCTCTGGAACTTTTTGCTTACCAACGGCTACGGTTCTACCCCAAACCACAGTGGGTTTGCCGCGTAGTTTGGCGCCATGCTTCCATTTGCCCTTTGGAATCATGTACTTGCACACGTATAGTGTGTCGTTGTTTAGTACGCCGACTCTCCAGTCAAACGCTGTCGGAGTGAACTTTTGAATTGCCAAAACATCGGATTTCTTAAAGAATCTCTTAGTGACATCTCTAAAACTGGTTTCGCAGGCTGCTTTCTCCACGTACCTAGAAAAGCTAGTGTAGGGAGCTTTAATCACAGCAGGTTTTCCGAGAGTGTCAAAGATTTCTTTTATTTGTTTATGGTGCAAATCGTCTTTGCTTAGGAAAACGGTGGGGATGCGTGGAACATTGTATTTTTCAAACAAGGCATATTGGTGGATTTTGTTGGCGCATATCTTGATGGACTCGGGGTCGTCAACCACTTTTAAGCCCAGCTCCCAAGCCGTCTTTGATACAATGTATGCGGTGAACAGGGGGTCGGTGGTTGCCCTGATGAAAACAGCATTATACTTGGGAATCTCTGCGATGTTTTCTCTGAATAGGAAGTTGAATTGGTGTCCTGCCTTTTCAGCAGCATTTTTAAAGTTGTAAAGTGCAGCTTCTTCTCTAGGGTCAGAGAAATTGTATTTCTCCACAAAACATGCAATCTTAGACACTTAAGTGGTCACCCTGCTGAGAAATCAGCAAAATCTCCCTTGAAATTACTTCTAAATCACTTTTCGATAGCTCTTGCTCATCTATGGGCTGAAGAGCACACAAGTAAGCTTTTCCCTCAACCTTTTGCACATGCAACTTGCAGACGGGAATCCTGAAAAGCGCATAAACTTTTGCTGCAAGACCGCATACTTCTTCATCGTTTATTTGGCATTTGCCGAAAAACGATTTAACCGAAAACAGCTCTCCTTTAACCGGCTGAGCGCAAACCGTAAACTTGTAATTCATCCCTAAACTCTTCATGGCTCGGTACAGGGCGCTCTTGTTTTTGGCTGTTTTGTACCCTTCATGTATGAACGGATTAACGGCGAAAAGAACCACAGGCAAACCCAGCTCAGCGATTATTTTCTTGACTGAGTCAGTGACAAGAAACGGCAAGGTAGGAATTTTTGCTTTCTCTGCCCTGAGCAACAAAATTGGGGTTCGGCTTGAGTCAATTATGTCTTCGCATGAGGGGATAACCATGTTGCCCAAGATTTCTGCGTGCAGTGAAACGTAATAGCCGGTTTTCAAATATCGATAATCATTGTTTATGTTAATTGTTGGTTCTTTTATTGTCGATGCCAAAAACTTTGAAGGCTTCATCACTCGAAGATTTTCTTTTAGGTCGATACTAGAGACGACCAGCACCCATGTGACACCAGATAGTCAAAGGCGATATTTCTGCAGTCATATTTAAGATTAACTATGCACTATACACGCATCTCAAGATGTCGTTCAACAGAAAAAGAAGGCGCCAATTTACGTATAAACCGCTTGAAGTTCTGGGTCCGGAACATGAATATTCAATAGTAAACCAAGAGCTGAAAATCCAGCCCTTAACAGACAAAATCATAAAAGACTACTGCGGAAGAATCGTCAACTTCATAGAAATGCCTGATTTTACTTTCGGCAAAGAAATGCAGCTACACGTAATGGAAGTCAAAGCCAACAACCCCTTCAAATCACCCCTGCAATTTGAGGAAACCATGCAAACCGCCGTCACAACCCTCAATGCTCTTCTTGAAAAAAAGTATGGTTACCGCCTTCTTGGGATAGGCATGCATCCCCTGTTGCAGCTGGAAGAAACAGGCATCTGGCCGCATTACCACCAGAAAATCTACCGTCAATACGGAAAAATCTTAAACCTAAACCAGCACGGCTGGCTAAACATCCAAAGCTTCCACCTAAACCTGCCCTACCGAAAAGAAGCTGACGCCCTCCAAATCCACAATTACCTCGCTAATCTTTGCGCTTATCTACCAGCCATAGCGGCTTCCTCGCCGATTTTTGAAGGCAAAAACGGGCCAGACATTGACAATAGGCTGCGTTTCTACCGGGTAAACCAGAAAGAGGTGCCTTCAATAACGGGCGATGTTATCCCACAATATGCTTCCTCGTTTAACCAGTACAGGCGGGATGTTATTGAAAGGTATTCAGAGGATTTAGCCCGAGAGGGCGCAGACAAAACCCTGCTGAACCGCGAGTGGGTCAATTCCAGAGGCGTAATTTTTAGGTTTGACCGCAAAGCCCTCGAGGTCAGAGTGATGGATGAGCAAGAGTGCATAAAATCCGATGTGGCTTTAAGCTGCTTTGTTCGTGCTGCCCTGCGGGGCCTGCTTGCGGAGAAGGCAGAGTTGTTGCCGCATGATATTCTGGTCAGAGACTTTAACTCGATAATCAAGGATGGGCTAAACGCCAAAGTGGAGCATCCAAACGGCAAAACAGCGTGGCAAGCCTGCCAACACTACCTCAACCTGGCAACCAGGCACGCGGATGAGGAGGAGAAAAAGTACTTGTGGCTTGTCGGGCGGCGGCTTGAAGAAGGCAACCTATCCGAACTCATACGCCAAAGGGTCGCGCAGCGGGCTCAAAAGACCACTTTCAAGGAGGCAATTCTGGATATTTATTCAACCCTTATTAGGTGCCTCCATGATAATCAACCGTACTTCTAAAAAAAGGGAAACATCAATGGCTGAAGACAACGGAAAAACCTGCTCATTTAACGTTTGCAGCCAATGCAGACTTATCTGTTGCCAAGACGCCAAACCGCCTCTAACCCGCAAACGCCAAAAAATCATTGAAAAATACCTAAAAGAGCACAAAATCCACATCGACCAACCCTTCGCAAAAGAAGCCTATTGCCACCCTGCAGCTGACCAACGACTGTTCTGCCGCCTCTTCAGCAAGCAAACAGGAAAATGCCTAGTGCATTCGGTGAAGCCAGAAACCTGCGTTGCTGGCCCCGTCACCTTCGACGTTAACTTTTCAACCAAAAAGATTGAGTGGTTCCTAAAGAAATCTGCGATATGCGCTTTTGCCCAAACCCTCTACGAGGACAAGGCTGCTTTTAAGGAGCACTTTGAAATTGCCAAAGCCCAGTTGACACGGCTAATCTGTGAGCTTGACGCTGAAGAGTTGCGGGCGATTGTGAAAATTGAGGAACCCCAAACCTTCAAAATCGGCGAGGACGACCTGCCCGCGGAGCTCGTTGAGAAGCTTGGGTTATAGGAAACCGGCTTCTTTGAGTTTTAGTGCTGTGGCGATGTTTCCTTTGAACTTTATTTTTCCTGTGAAAAAGGCTTTTTCACCACTTAACTTACCGTTCACTATATCTAGGAAATCGTTCTCAGACATCACCAACGTCAAAGAAGACGCGGCATCAGTGCCCTCAGTAACCTGAATTTTCCGGTCTTTTATGGCGACTACCCATTCGCCGCCGTTAGGACCAGTTATTTTGACTTGAGCAGTGACATCTATACCAGAGGCTTTTTCTGGCTTAAACCTCTCCGGCAAGGCTTTTTCAAAAAACTCCCTAGGTGTTTTAGCTTCCATTCCTTTCATCCCGCGGATTCCGCTATCTTAAGGCAGTGGGGTTTTTGAACTTTATTGAGAGTAGAGGCAGGGTTTATCTGAAGAGGTCTTTTTCTTTGGGTCTGGTGAGGTCGGTTGCTGACGTGTTTTCTGCGGTCTGATAATTGTAGCCGCGTATGATGGCTGCTGGTATGCCTTCGGCGGCTTGCCCAATGACAAGTTCTGCGGCAGACGCCAACTCATCGGCGATGGCTGTTTGTTTTATTCTCAAGATGTATCCAAACAGGTCTTTTTCTCCTCGCCTGTCCCGTATTGGCTTGATTCCAGCTACACCCACAGCCACGTTAATCTCTCCCATCCTAAGTGGTCTGCCATGTGTATCAGAAACAATCACCGCCACATCAGCGCCTGTCAAACGCCTAATTTCCTGCCTAATGTTCTGTGCGGATGCATTGGGGTTTTTTGGGAGTGGCACGACGTTTCGGTCTCCTGAAACGTTGGAGCGGTCTACTCCAGCGTTGGCGCAGATTACGCCGTTTATGTTTTCGGTTATTATGCTGTTTTGCCCTATGCGGACGATGTCTTTGGCTTCCTGAAGGATAACTTCTACTAATGCTGGATCTTTATTGGTTTTCTGCGCTATCTCCTTTGCCCTCTCCGACGGCGTAACATGGTCCAGGTTGATTACGTTTCCTTCAGCTTTGGAGACCACAACATGCGTAACCACCACTACATCTTTTTCTTGGATGGGAGTATTCTGGTTTTTTGCTGCTTCCGCAATGAGCTTGCCGATGTTGTCACCTTTCTGTATTAACGGTAGATTTTCAACGGCAATCACCTTAATTGGCTCCATATTCCTTCCTCTCTGCATTAACTTGGCATGTATGAATGTACGGAAACCATTAGGTTTCGCTTATGTAAACCTTATCGTTAGAACCAAACAGGCTGTAAACTATTTTTACTTCAATCCAACTATGATCGAGTTAGACGACAGATTTTTAAGCTCTCACACTGTAACTACTTTTCTAAGGGAAAAACCATGGATTACGACAAACTCGTAGCAATGGTTCCTTATGAAAAACGGGAACCACTATCCAATAAGTTAATTGGTGTTATTTTAGGAGCCAAAAAAGAAGAAAAAATGCCCAGCACACTTGCCAACACTTTTCTCCTACACATGAAAAACCACACCGAAAACAGCGAAGCAGGCTTGCAGGTTTTGTTAGAAGCCGCTATTCTTTTGGATGCTGAGAAAACTGTGGTTGCTCTAGGAGAACTGCAGATGCAAAATGTGGCTGAAAAATTTGTACAGTATATGTATGGAGGATGAAAAGAATGAGCCTTAAATTTGGAATAGAATTTGTCCCTAAAGAAGCCTATTGGAAGATATCCGCATACGCAATCCTTGCAGAGAATAACGGGTTCAGCAACCTCTGGATAACCGACCACTTCGGAAACCGTAACGTATACGTAACTCTTGCTGCCGCAGCCATTTTTACCAACAAAATCACCTTCGGTACTGGTGTGACCAATCCATGGATGATTAACCCAGTAATCACAGCCCAAGCAATTGCATCTCTCGACGAGCTAGCTCCAGGCAGAGTGGTTCTAGGCATAGGAGCAGGCGATAAAACCACGCTCGAAGCAGTAGGCATGGAAATGGGTAAACCCCTTGCAGCAGTCAAGGAAACAATAGACATTTTCCGAGATCTGATGAGTGGCGAAAGCGTTGCCTATCAAGGGACAGTTTTCAAAACGGCAGGTGCCAAATTCAATTTCAAACCTAAAAACAAGATTCCAGTTTACGTTGGCGCCCAAGGACCAAAAATGCTCGAAATGGCAGGAAAAGTCGGAGACGGTGTTCTCATAAACGCAAGTCATCCAAGCGACATAGAATACGCAGTGAAAATGGCTAACGAAGGCATGAAGCAGGCAGGCAAAACTGCAAGTGACGTGGACATAGCAGCTTATACTTCATTTAGCGTTAACGAAGACATGAAGAAAGCCATTAAAGCTGCAACACCAGTTGTCGCCTTCATCGTTGCTGGCAGTCCACCCCCCGTGTTGGAGAAGCATGGCATAAACTTGGCAAAGGCTGATGAAATCCGCGCAGCACTAAAGGTTGGCGACTTCGGAAAAGCTTTGGGTGCAGTTACGCCTGAGATGATCAATGCATTCTCAATCTGCGGCACCCCTGATATGTGTATTGAAAAGATCGCGGAATTGAAGAAAATCGGCATAAGTCAGTTTGTAGTCGGATCACCGGTTGGTCCGAATGTAAAAGCCGCAATCGACCTCATCGGCGCCAAAATCATTCCCCAGTTCAACAAAGACTAGCAGAATCAGCCTAGGGCATGCATTTTTTTTCTTGCATGCTATCAAAAAATTTTTTAGCTAGTGCACCAGCCTTCTTCCAAACAGGTGAACGCTGATGAGTCAGCTCTTACTACAAAGAAAAAGTGTGACGATTGCAGGAACCGCCCTGTTAGGCACTCTAGTTTTTGTTCTTGATTGGGGCTTCAAAGTGGCTGGATTAAAGATTCCTTTTCCCTTTCTCACTTTTCTTCGGTTTGACCTTCTGGGCGTTTTGGTTTTAGTCTCCTTCTTTCTGTTTGGAATTTATTCAGGTTTCACGACAAGCGTAATTGCCATGATAAGCATTGCACCGCGCGACCCCTTCAGCGGGTTCATGAAGTTTCTCGCTGAGTTCGCTACTATTTTGGGAATTTACTTAGTTTTGAGGGCGAAAAGACCCGCCAACGGCTGGTGGAAAGCGACAGCTGTGGGTTCAGGCATCCTATCTCGTATCATTGTGATGAATGTGGCGAATGTTCTGTTGCTGCCCGTTTTTATGCCAACCTTTTATACAACGTATACCGCCGTGATTGTTCTGCTTCCGCTGTTTAGCATCTTCAATGCTATGCAGGGTGCAATCGGAATCTTTGGAGGGTTCCTCCTGTACGAAGCCATAATGCTTAGATTGCGCAGCAAATCTGATACCAAACCAACGCCTATTGAAAAAAGCACTTCATAACTTAGATGCCTCAATAAGTACTTGGTGCCATATCATAAAAGCGTGGCAAGACCGAAGAAGTGCCTAATCAAATAATCCGCCAAAATCTCTAAGGCAAATACTGACTAAAAAAAAAGAAAAAGATATTATCGGAAGAGGAAAAAACCGCGCTGGACATCAACTCTATAAATGCCTCCATTGCGGCTAATAACTTTTCTGAAACTATGCTGACCATCAAAATCCCAGGCATCTCTCAGAGGACAAATCATAAGGATAAGCCATCTTCTTTAATATTTTTAGGCAAGCCTGCATACATTTGAGTATATTCAGCAATAACCCAGCTTGCTTGGCACCTGTTGGCGATTTAAGTGGCTATCTACGCAATTATCCCAGTAAAGAAATTAGCGAATTCCAAAAAGAGGCTTTCCACAGTTTTCACACCGCAGGAACGCGAAATGCTAACATCAGCGATGCTATCAGATGTTTTGAACGCACTGAAAGATTCCATAGTTGACAAGGTTGTTGTGGTAGGGGAAGACCCCCAAGTTCAGCAGCTAGCAGAAACGTTTAGTGCTGTCTACCTTTGCGCTAACAGGGTTAATTTGAATTCAGCTATTGAAAAAGCGACATCCTTTTGTGTGCAAAAAGGCGCTGGGGCAGTTCTTGTTTTGCCAGCAGACATCCCACTCGTAAAGGCTAAAGAAATAGATCGAATTATCAAGCTTGCAAAGGGTGTTTACCCAGTGGTTGTTTTATCTCCTTCAAAGGATTGTGGAACCAACGCGCTTTACCAGTCTCCACCAAAATTGATCCCTGCATGCTTCGGACCAAAAAGCTTTCTTGCCCACATTCGCTCAGCCTATGGCAGAGGTGTCAGCGCTCGACTTTATTCCTCCACAGGTTTAGCAGCGGACATTGACTCAGCCGAAGACCTGAATATAATCTTCAATATCCCAAACAAAACTGAATGCAGAAAAGTTCTAGAAAGAATCGCCCAAGATAACCAAAAGCAAAGGAATTTTTAAGAGAAAATAGAGAAAGAAGGGGTTAGCTGCTTGATACGCCGACTAGGCGAATGCCTGCACCCTTAGTCTTGTAGCGGATGTTTATGGCGATGAGGGCGGCGGTCATAGTTTCAACTACCACAGCATTCTGAATTGAACCTGCATCGTAAGCGTCTATACCGATTTTGTTTATGATACCGATAATCTTATCCCGCGTTTCTCTATCTGCACCAACGACCAAAACATTGGTCTCAATTTTTTCGTCATATTTTTCCAGTTGCTCAGGGCTAATATTCTGGAATGCGTCGACTACTTTAGCGTCAGCACCGAAGAAATTCTGTATTTCCTTGGCAATTGACCCTGCAGGATTAATTCTTGCTCTGCTCTTCTTTTCGGCATCCAGAGATGAGGCTATATTAATAATTATTTTTCCTGTCGACACTGGTTTAATGTCTTCAAGTATAGGCATCATGCCGTCATAGGGAACAGCGAGAATCACAATATCAGCTTTAGCAGTTGCCTCGCGATTTGAGCAGCCTTCAGCAGTAAGAACATGAAATTCCGTGTTAAGGTTATATGCGGTGTTTACGGCTTTGCTGGCAGAGCGTGAACCAATAATGGTGCGGAAACCTGCTTTAGCAAACCTTGCAGCCAGTGCGTATCCTTCTTTGCCTGTCCCACCGATTACAGCGATTGAGGGATTATTATTTGACACTAACATTCCCCTTTATTTAAATTAGGCGTGAAACTGGAGAGTTAAATATCTTTCTGAATCGCGTCGCGTTTTTTTATGTACTTTTGCTCCAAAACTTATCACGCTATGCTCTTGCAATGTACGGACAAATATGCCAGCACAAGAAAATTTAGGAAAAATTCTTAAGCCTAATACGACCTTTAAGTCATAACAGCGATATAAATAACCGAGGATAAGTGAGGGTGGCGCTTGTCTTTAGAGAAAACTGAATTCTCAGAGGAAATTGACAGAATTATCGACAAATACACCGGCGAAAAAGGTGTTTTGATTCAACTTCTATTGGAAATGCAGAAAGAGCTCAGATGGATACCCAAAGAAGCCGTCATGAGGATAAACCAGAGGCTGAAAATTCCTGTCAGCGAAATCTATCGGGTTGCAAGCTTCTATACAGCGTTAAGCCTCAAACCGAGAGGGCGTCATTTAGTGCGCATATGCCTCGGCACTGCCTGCTATGTAAGGGGCGGAACAAGAATTCTGGATTCTGTGGAGCGCTTGTTAGGAATAAAGCCTAGCGAAACCACAAGCGACAGTCGCTTCAGCTTAGAAACTGTCAACTGTCTGGGTTGCTGTGCTTTAGGACCCGTTATTGAACTAGACGGACAATATTATGGAAGGCTAACACCAGCAAATCTGGGAGAACTCCTTTCCAAGTATAAATAAGCAAGGATGGATGAGAAAAAGAATGCAAAAACTCTTAAACTCGCCTGATGATCTTGAGCAGCTTCGACGGGTACTATTGGCTATAACAGACCTCAAGAAGCCGGCGGTCGCATTATGCGGGAGCACAGGTTGCGAGGCCCTCGGAGCTAAAGAAGTCATAAAAGCTTTCAAAGAAGAACTCAAGAAGCAAGGCTTAGAAGGCAAAGTAGATATAAAGGAAACAGGCTGCTTGGGCTTCTGCGAAAAAGGACCACGTCTCATAATACATCCTGAGGACATCGCGTACTTCCGAGTACAGGCGTCTGACGTGCCGGAAATAGTGTCAAGAACCTTGCTTAACAAGGAGGTAATTGAACGACTGCTCTATATTGACCCAACCACAGGCCTGCCCGCGCATCATCTTTTTGATGTGCCTTTCTATAAATATCAGAATAGGCTTCTCATGGATAATAACGCGAAGGTTGACCCCAAAAACATAGAAGACTACATCGCACTAAACGGCTACAAAGCATTAGCCAAAGTCTTATCACAGATGACTCCTGACGAAGTGATGACGGAAATTAAGAAATCTGGACTTAGAGGACGAGGCGGTGGAGGCTTCCCGACTTTCCAAAAGTGGGAGTCAACACGAAGGGCATCTGAAACCCCCAAATACGTTATAATTAACTGTGACGAGGGTGACCCTGGCGCTTTCATGAACCGCGCTTTGATGGAGGGAAATCCGCACTGTATCCTCGAAGGCTTTTTAATTGGCGCTTATGCCGTTGGCTCACACGAGGGCTTCATTTACGTTCGTCAAGAATACCCACTTGCAGTGGAAAACATGCAGGATGCCATCGAACAAGCGACGGCTTACGGGCTACTTGGAAAGAACATTCTCGGCTCAGGCTTCGACTTTGAAGTAAAGATTCATTGGGGTGCTGGAGCGTTCGTTTCCGGCGAGTCAAGTGCGCTCATGACGGCGATTGAAGGCAGAGTAGGTGAACCAAGACCTAAGTACGTTCATACTTCAGAAAGGGGGCTTTGGGACAAACCGACCGTTCTAAATAACGTGGAGACCTGGGCGAATGTTCCACTAATCATAACCAACGGTGGAGAGTGGTTCGCTGGGATAGGTTCGGCAGGGAGCAAGGGCACCAAAATCTTCGCTTTGGCGGGAAAAGTTAACAACACAGGCTTAGTTGAGGTTCCGTTAGGCTTCACCCTGCGGGACATAATCTTCAAAATTGGAGGCGGCATTCGCAACGGAAAGAAATTCAAAGCTGTCCAGATAGGCGGACCCTCAGGCGGCATGATTCCAGAGCAGTATCTTGACGTTCCTGTGGACTTTGATGAACTCAAAATGTTGGGTGCAATGATGGGTTCTGGCGGACTGATTGTCATGGATAACGACACCTGCATGGTTGATGTAGCGCGTTACTTTGTTAACTTCCTCTGTGAAGAGTCCTGTGGCAAATGCGTACCCTGCAGAGAGGGCCTGAAACAGGCGAGAAAAATACTGACCGATATCATATCGGGCAAAGGTGAAGAAAACGACATAGAGAAACTTAGGCAAATCGCTGAAGCATCCAACGCTGCTGCTCTATGCGCCCTAGGGCAAACATCTGCAAATCCGCTGCTTACCACTCTGCGCTATTTTGCATACGAGTATGAAGCGCACATCAAGGAAAAAAGGTGCCCCGCACTATCCTGCAAGCCACTGATAACCTTTTATGTTGACCCAGCAAAATGCAACGCCTGCACGCTTTGCTCTAGAAACTGTCCTGTAGCTGCAATTGACGGTGCTGTGGGGAAAATCCACATTATAGACCAAGATAAATGCATAAAATGCGGTACTTGTTTTGAAGCATGCCGCTTTAAAGCTATTCAAAAAATCTCGGGTCAACCGGTTCCGCTCCCGATTCCAGAGGAACAGAGAGTTCGAAAGCCAGTGAAGAGGGGAAATTGATGGAGGCAAATGGTATGGAAGCAAACATGAGAGAAATCACACTTAAAATTGATGACAAAGAAGTTCGAGCTAAAGAAGGAACACCCCTCCTAGAAGTGGCAAAAAGCGTAGGCATAAACATTCCCACGCTCTGCCACCACAGGGCGCTATCGTCTTATGGCTCCTGCCGTATTTGTTCTGTGGAAATCGTTGACAAACGTGGAAGAAAACGCATTGTCACTTCCTGTAACTATCCGGCTGAGGAAGGGTTGGTCGTTTACACTAATTCTGACAAAACCATCAGAACACGCAAGACGTTGCTGGAGCTTCTTTTAGCTAGAACCCCCAATGTTCCAAAGATACAGGAGTTAGCGCGTGAATATGGAATCGAGAAACCGAGTTTTTGGGTAGCTGATGGGAATGAGGATTGTATTCTCTGCGGCTTATGCACGCGTGTGTGTGCTGAGCTTGTCGGCGTAAACGCAATCGATTTTGCCAACAGGGGTGTAGAACGTCAAGTCACTACTCCTTACTATGCCTTCTCAGACGACTGCATAGGCTGCGGTGCATGCGCTATTATTTGCCCAACTAAATCAAAAAGAACAAGGATAAACACTTATCCTGTGCTGGAAGAAGATGCAAAGCAAATAAACGCTCAGTTCTTGAAAGGAACATTCGATGAAAACATAGGTGTTTATACGAGCATTCTTTCAGCAAAAGGGCCATACGGTGGACAAGACGGCGGAGTAGTCACGGCTTTGCTTGTCTCAGGCTTGCAGAAAGGCATGTTCGATTCAGCAATTGTTGTACAGCGAAAAGAAGGCTATGAAGCAGAAGCAGTTGTTGCAGAAAACATCGATGACGTTATCAAGGCTAGGGGAACCAAGTATCTGCGGGTTAAAATGCTGCCGATACTCAAAGAATTGCTAGAAATGGGCAAGAATAAACTTGCCGTGGTAGGTACACCGTGCGAGGTCCGCGCTGCGCGAAGGATTCAGCAAGTTCTCCTTCCAGAGTATCCCGACTTGCAGCTTACTGTTATTGGCTTGTTCTGCTTTGAAGCGTTTGATTATGAGAAACTCAAGGATACCGTTCAAAAGTTGTTAGGCGTTGACTTAGACAGCGTTGAGAAAACTCAGATTCACAAAGGCCAGTTTATAGCAACTGTTAACGGAAAAGACTATTCGACTCCGGTGAAAACGTTAAGTGCTGCCATCGAAAACGGTTGCCCATTCTGTGATGACTTCACAAACAAATATGCGGATGTCTCAGTCGGCTCTGTAGGCAGTGACGAAGGCTTCTCCACCATCATCGTTCGCTCAGACATTGGAGATAATCTTCTGGAGAACGCTGAGCTTATCAAGGGCATTGTCGACAAGGAAGAAATCACTAAACTGGCAATCTTCAAGAAGAAACGAGCAACCAAGAATTTAGCGCCTCTTAAACAACCTGATGTACAAGTGCAACCTCCAGCACCTATCCCACGGACTCACTGAACTGCTCTCTGCAGACCCCCCTCCCCCTTTTGAAGGCAGAAAAACCAGTAACTGCGGTTTCCTTTTGGTTGGTTTGGCTGGTATCCTTGGATTAGCTTTTAAATTCTTCAGCGTCTTTTTTGATGAATTCTCATTTTTGTTAGGAAACGTAAATTAATTTGGCAAGCGGAATTGTCTTTTAGCTTGTGAATGTCATGAAGATTGCTGTTTCTGGTAAAGGAGGCGTGGGCAAAACCCTAATTGCAGGCGGTTTAGCCCGCGGCTTTGCCGAACGAGGATTGAAAACCATCGGGATTGACGCTGATTCCTCTCCCAATTTAGGCTTGACTCTCGGGCTGTCGGCTGAGGAAACCCGAAAAATTACTCCTATTTCCGATAATAAGCAGCTCATCGAGGCTAAGACAAGCACAGGCTACTCTGGCGTCTACAACCTCAATTTTACAGTGGATGACATTGTCAAGCAGTATTCTGTGCCAACTCCATTAGGCGTAAACTTGATTGTTATGGGAACCGTTCGGTCGATGGGTGCAGGATGCATGTGCGCTCCAACGGCGGTTATTCGTGCGCTGCTTAGGTATTTAGTTGTAGAGACCAACGAGGCGGTTGTTTTGGACCTTGAGGCTGGCGTAGAGCACATCGGCAGAGGCACCGCAAGACAGGTAGACGCCCTGCTTATCGTTGCTGACTCGAACTTGAAGTCGCTGGAGATTGCCAAGCACATCCATGACTTGGCGTCGGAGGCTGGCATGAAGCAGCTCTATCTCGTCGGCAACAGAGTCATGAATGAGACCCAAAAGCAAGCCATTCAAAGCTTCACAGACAAAAACGGGTTGTCTCTGCTTACCTTTGTACCTTTTGACCAGAAAGTAATTGAGGCTGACATGCTCGGGGTAACTCCGCTTAAAAACAGGGAAATCGAGGCAGTTTCAACCATAGACAATATATGCGAGCTTTTGCTAAAGAAAACAGAATCACAAGCTTGAGGTCTAAAAGAGAATGAAAACTCTTGTAACGGTTGGTCGTGGTGGAACAGGAAAATCCAGCTACACTGCTTTAATGGCAAAATGCTTTATAGAAGCAAAACAAGCCCCGATATTGCTGGTTGATGCAGACCCTGACCAAAACCTTGCCGAGATGCTGGGGCTAGACCTCAAAGAAGTAGGCAAAGCAACCATCGCCGAATTAATCGTCAGCACCTTCATCGAGCAGGGTGGCACAACCGTTGGAATTCCTCCTACGGAACGTATAGAGAGCAAAATTTGGCAAAGCGGATTGTATGAGAGTGACCATTTTGATTTCCTTGCGGTCGGCACAAAATGGGTTGAAGGCTGCTACTGCATGCCAAACTCCGCTTTGAAAGGTGCCCTTGAATCGTTAACTAAGAATTACAAGTATGTACTTATTGATTCTCCAGCAGGACTTGAGCATCTGAACAGGCGAATCACCTCAAAAGTAAACGATATCTTTGACATACTTGACCATTCAAAGAAGTCCTTAGACCATGTCAAGCGAGCCCACAAAATAGCAAAAGAAGTCGATATACAATTCGACAACTTTTACCTGATTGGCGGCTACCGCTTCCCCGCAGAACTGGGGCTGCAGGCGGAAACTGATTTGAAATTCAAGTATCTGGGCAAAATAGCTCAAGATGAACAATTAGATGAGCATGTTCTTACCGGAAAATCTCTGCTGGACCTGCCAAACGATAACACGGCATACCTATCTGTCATGGAAATCCTGAAAACCTTAGGATATTTATAGCCCCGCGCAATTTTACACAATTTTCTAAAAACATTTCATATCTATAGCTTCATCATGACTTTTAGCTAAGAAATCTGGAAAGGTTTAAAAAGATTGTCTTGCTGGTACTAACTAAACCTTTACAGAGGTTTCCACTTTGACTAGTAAAAACGTCCATGTGAAAATTGACGAAATGAAGACCAGTAGCGGTCTCATTAAAAATCTTGAATTATCCATTGGCAAAGTTATCAACGAAAACTATGCTGAACCGATGGGTCCAACTCCAATGCCCTCCATGACCACCCTACGAGACTGGGACATGAAACTCCTCAACAAGTACAAGCCCTTCTATATGCCCGACTGTGACTCTTGCTGTCTGTGTACTTTTGGAAAATGCGATTTGACAGCTGGAAAACGCGGCGCTTGCGGCTTAGACATCGCCACCCAGTCCTCCCGTATTGTCATGTTGGCTTGTGCCATCGGAGCGGCATGCCACACAGCCCACTCACGCCATCTTGTTCACCATTTAATTGAGAAATATGGCCGCAGATACCCCTTAGACATCGGCGGCTTAAACATTAAAGTTGAGGCTCCAGTCAGCCGCCTTGTTACCGGCATAAAGCCTGAAACACTCGGCGACTTGGAAGATATTTTAACTTATGCCGAAGAGCAAATCACACAAGTTCTTGCCGTAGGACACACCGGTCAAGAAGGCAGCAACCTAGATTTTGAGTCCAAAGCCTTCCACATAGGCATGGTTGACCACGTAGGCATGGAAGTCGGTGACATCGCACAAATTTCCACGTTAGGCTATCCAAAAGCAGAAGCTGATACCCCCCTCGTTAAACTGGGCATCAGCAGTGTCGACCGAACCAAACCAGTAATCATGTGCATTGGACACAACGTGGTCCCGTCAGTCGGAATAATTGACTACGCAAAAGACACTAAAGTTGACGAAAAAATTGAAGTCGTCGGTTTATGCTGCACTTCCCACGACATGGCACGATACTACAACCGTGCAAGAATTGTCGGGCCAATCAGCTGGGAACTCAGGTTCATCCGCGCAGGATTAGCCGATGTCGTGGTTCTTGACGAGCAGTGCATCCGAACAGACATCTATGAGGAAGCCGCCAAAGTTAACGCTCCAGTGATTGCCGCGTCAGAGAAGAACTGTATGGGCTTTAAGAACCGCACAGACGACCCAGCAGACGAAATCGTCTCGGACCTTGTTAGCGGCAAAGTTCAAGGCGTGCTTATTCTTGACCCAGAAAAAGTCGGCGAAGTCGCAGTCCGTGTGGCACAACTGGTTGCCCCAACTCGCAAGAGAAAGAATGTCCTTCCGTCAATTGAAGAAATCACACAAATCGCCAAGACCTGCACGCAATGCAAACAGTGTCAACGCAACTGCCCACAAGACTACGCTATTCCAGCCGCCATGAAAGCCGCGGCAGCAGGCGACCTGTCACTATTAACAGACCTCTACGAGTACTGCATTGGATGCGGAAGATGCGAAGAAGCATGCCCACAAAAAATCATGATTCACAGCCTCATCGTTAAAGCAGGCGAAAAAGCCATGGAATGCGAAGACAACCTGTGCCGTGTTGGCAGAGGCGCAGTCTCAGACGTTGAAATCCGAAACGTCGGCAGCCCAATCGTGCTAGTAGAAATCCCTGGTATCGTCGCAATCGTCGGTTGCAGCAACTATCCAAAAGGCGGCAAAGACGTCTACGACATAGCCAGAGAATTTGCTCTAAGACGATATATCGTCGTCTTGTCAGGTTGCTCAGCCATGTCTGCAGGCAGCTACCGCAACAGCGAAGGCAAAACCCTCTACGAAGAATTCTCAGGTGAATTCACCGCTGGAGGAGTCCTCAACGTCGGCTCATGCGTCGCAAACAGCCACATTGCAGGTGCAGCCATCAAAGTAGCAAACATCTTCGCAAAACGCAACCTAAGAGGCAACTACGAAGAAATCGCCGATTACATCCACAATCGTCTAGGCGCAGTCGGGTTAGCTTGGGGAGCATACTCACAGAAAGCAGCCGCCATCGGCGCAGGCTTTTGGCGTTTAGGCATCCCCGTGCTTGTTGGTCCACACGGCAGCAAATACCGCCGTATGCTCCTTGGCAGAAAAGAAGACCCGCAGAACTGGGAAGTCCTTGACGCGCGCACTGGCGACAAAGTGAATGTTGGTCCAGCACCAGAGCACCTCTTTAACACTATTGAGACTAAAGAGGAATGCATGGTTGCAATCGCAAAACTTTGCATCCGACCCAACGACACCTGGAAAGGACGCAGCATAAAACTAAGCCACTACGTGGATTTGAGCAAACGCTACTTAGGCGTCATGCCAAACGATTTGCACCTTTACGTGAGAACAATGGCTGATGTCCCAATGACCATGAAAGACGAATTCGTCAAAATACTGGAAGCAAACAACTGGAAAGAAACCGTAATCCCGGACCCGACAATGCTTCCAAGAATGGTCCGTAAAATGAAGGAGTGATAAGACATGTCCTGTGAACCCTGGCAATGTGCAGAAATAGCCACAAGTAAAAAAGCAAACCCAATCCAAAAACCCGAGATAGCCGTAGCAATGATCAAAAAAGCCTCCCGCCCCATCCTTGTTGTGGGCAGCAACGTTACTGAACGTTGGATGGAGGGCAAACAAGCCATCGAATACATTATCGACCTTGCAAACGCATCCAAAGTCCCTGTGGTAGCAACAGCCCACATGGTCGGCGAATTCATAAAACGCGGATACCAACCCGCAGCATTCATGAACGCATTTGAAATCGGCCAACGCGTCGCAGACCCCGCATGGCAAGGCTTAGACGGCAAAGGCCGCCCAGACCTCGTCATAATGGTCGGTATGCCCTACTACATGCAAGCCCTAATCTTGGCAGGACTCAAACATTTTGCACCAGACCTTAGAACCATGACCCTTGACAACATGTTCCACGCGCATGCAAGCTGGTCATTCCCAAATGCCTCTTTTGAAGAGTGGGCAACCAATCTCAAAGTCATGACTTCAAAATTTGAAGGAGGACAATAAGAAAATGTCAATGTTTAAAGATATACCAGTAGATGTTGGCGTAATCTACGAAGGAGAACGCATCCGAAGAAACGACATGCAAGTTGAACTTGGCGGTCCAACTGTCAAAGAAAAATTCGAACTTGCAAAAGTAAAACCCATGGAACAAATCGAAGACGGAAAAGTCACAATTATCGGTCCAGACATCAAAGAAATGAAAGAAGGCACTGCTTACCCCCTTGGCATCTTGGTTGAAGCTGCAGGCGCAACCCTTGACCAAGGACTTGAAGGCGTCATCGAAAGAAGAATTCACGGTTACCTTAACTACATCGAGGGCTTTATGCACTTAAACCAGCGTTATGACATCTGGATACGCCTTGGCAAAAAAGCCTTCCAAAAAGGCTTAAACAGCTTTGAACCAATCGGCAAAGTACTCTACCGCTTATTCAAAACTGAATTACCTATAATTGAGAAAGTGCAAATTACCTTCATAACCGACCCAACCAAAATCCAAGAGATGTACACTGGCGCTGTAGCTGACTATGAGGCACGTGACGCAAAAGCCAGAGGTCTCAAAGACGAAGAAGTCGAGCAATTCTACGGCTGTGCCCTCTGTCAATCATTTGCTCCAAGCCACGTCTGCGTCATCACCCCACAAAGATACAGCAACTGAGGTGCCATCAGCTGGTTTGACGGCAAAGCCTCCGCAAGCATTGACCCCAAAGGTCCAGTTTTCGCCATTGACCGCGGAGAACTCGTAAACGCTGAGAAAGGTGAATTTAGCGGCGTCAACGAGATGGCAAAGAAACGCAGCATGGGCGAAGTCAGCAAAGTTTGGCTCTACACAGCCTTTGACTACCCACACACTTCATGCGGATGCTTCGAAGCAGTAACCTTCTACATTCCCGAAGTCGACGGTTTAGGCGTCGTTCACAGAAGCTTCAAAGGCGCCGCAGTAAACGGCTTACCGTTCAGCACACTCGCAGACTCAGCAGCAGGCGGACGGCAAATCGACGGTTTCCACGGCATGTCCATCGAATACATGCGAAGCAAGAAATTCTTTGCAGCAGACGGCGGATGGAACCGCGTCGTTTGGATACCAAAAGAGGTCAAAGAAAAAGTCAAAGACTTCATCCCTGCAGAACTGGTTGATAAAGTAGCCACCGAAGAAGATGCCACCAGCGTAGATGCACTCAAAGCCTTCCTAAAAGAAAAGAATCACCCAGTAGTCGCAAAATGGGCAGCTGAAGAAGCTCCAGCAGCCGAAGCAGAAGCAATCCAAGTTACCGAGGAAGCAGCAGGCACCATGATGCCGGTTGCAACAGCAGGCACACTTCCAATAATGGCTGGCGGATTCAAAATAATACTCAAAGACGCAAAGATTTATGCCAACAAAGTCATAATACAAACCCTAAAGAGCGACAAAGAGAAGCGGTGACATCCTTGCCTCATCATGAAGGCGACAAGAAAAAAGAAGCTGAAGGATTAAAACTAAGCGACGACCTACTGGAAGCCCTCGCAAAATTCCAGCAGATTGAGCTGCAAGATTTCGAAATGGAAGTCAAAGACCTAGAAATCATCTTTGAACCTGGCATGGCTGGGCAAATCATGCCCAAGCTCAAGCTTCCAGCAGCAGTAGCAGGCGGAAAACCAACTGCTATGCTTCAGGTAGCTTTCATGCCTCCAATCGAAACCTACCCCAACGCCATCACTGAAGTGAAGCTTGGTGGAACAAGAAGCGAAGGCGGCACACGCGGCAGAACCCTCACCATCGGCGGAGAGGTTTCTCCTGCTTTCTACACTTTTGAGCGACCAGTAACCCACAAACCGGTAGTCACCCTTGATGTTTTCGACATGGAAGTTCCCCTGTCCAAAGCCGTCAAGATGCACGTTAAAGAAGTTGTCGGCGACCCAGCGGCCTGGGCAAAACTTGCAGTTGACAAATTCGGCGCAGACATGGTTACTGTTCACTTAATCAGCATTGACCCCTTACTCAAAGACGCCAAACCACAAGACGCTGTGAAAACTGTTGAGAAAATCCTGCAAGCCGTTGATGTACCACTCGTTATCGGCGGATGCGGTGATCCCGTTAAGGACGCTGATGTTTTTGAGGCAATTTGCAACGCTTTTCCCAATGAACGTTTCCTGATTAGCTCAATAACCCGTGACATGGATGTTGAACGCTGCGCAAAATACGTCAAGAAGAACGGTCATGCAGCCCTGTCCTTCACTCCCATGGACTTGAACTTGGCGCGTGAACTAAACAGGCGACTATACGACTTTTTGGGCAGAGAAGACATCGTTATGGACTTAACCACAGCAGCCTTAGGCTACGGCTTAGACTACGCATTCACCAACATGGAACGCGCAAGAATGGGCGGCTTAATGGGCGACACTGAACTGGCACACCCAATGTCTTCAGGCACAACCAATGCCTGGGCAGCACGCGAAGCATGGCTGAAAATGAGCGCTGAATGGGAACCCCGTGAACTTCGAGGTCCACTGTGGGAAGTAACAACTGCACTGACGCTGTTGCTGGCTGGTGTTGACTTGTTTATGATGATGCATCCTGCAGCCGTCAAGACATTAAAAGACGTGACAAACAACTTGGTTAGCGGCAAAAAAGCCGACCACTCAAAATATCTTGAGTGGGTTTCGGTTAAAGCTTAAGGAGACGGTGGATATGAGTGAGAAAAAGAAAGCTGGATTAAAAGAACTAAGCCCCATAGACGTTTACAAGATTCTTCCAAAGATTAACTGTAAAGAATGCGGTCAAGAAAACTGCATGGCGTTTGCCACAAAAATTGTCAACCGAGAAATCGACCTAGACACCTGCCCGCCGCTGCTAAAGAAAGAGCATGAGAAAGCCTACAAGCAACTAAAAGAACTGCTAAAACCCGCAGTCAAAGAAGTAGTTGTCGGCGAAGGCGACTTGGCAGTGAAGCTCGGCGGAAAACTAGTCATGTACCGCCATGAATTCACCTACATGAACCCAACAGCCATAGCAATTGATGTTACTGACGAAATGCCTGAAGCAGAAGTGCAAAACCGCATAAAGAAGACTGAGGGCTTTAGCTACGAATACATCGGCTACACTCTAAAGCTGAACATGGTTGCTGTCCGCTCAGTCTCTGGCGACCCAGAAAAATTCAAGGCAACAGTCAAGAAAGTGGCTGAATCAACAAAGCTGCCGCTGATATTGTGCGCTTTGAATCCAAGCGTTGTTGAAGCAGGCTTAATGGCAGCCCCCAAAGCCAAACCACTACTTTACGCGGCAACAACTGAGAACTGGAAAGACATGGCTGAACTAGCACTCATGTACAACTGCCCACTCGTAGCTTCAGCGCCAAACGATCTAAACGCCCTTGCCTCACTGGCAAAAACCTTGACAGCTTACGGCGTTCAAGACTTGGTCTTAGACCCCGGAACCTTTGCAAACGAAGGTTTACCTGACACAATCAACAACTTTACAATGCTTCGCAGAGCAGCAACCAAAGGCGGCGAAGAACTCGCAGGATACCCCTTGATGGGCGTGCCCATGGTTGCATGGATGGGTAACGGTGACACAGCTGAAGACCTTCTCAAATGGCGCGAATCATACCTTGCATCTATGCTTGTGGTTCGCTTTGCAGACATCCTTGTTATGCACGGCTCAGATGGCTGGTCACTTTTGCCAATCACTGTGCTTAGGCAAAACATCTACACTGACCCAAGAAAACCCGTTGCCGTAGCCCCAGGACTCAAAGTGTTCGGAACTCCAGACGAGAACTCGCCCGTGCTCTTTACCTCAAACTTCGCATTGACATACTACACGGTAGCTTCAGACATTGAAAGCAACAAACTCAACGCCTACCTAATCGTGGTCGAAACCGAAGGTGCAGCAATCGACAGCGGAGTCGCAGGACGAAAACTTACAGCAGAGAGAGTCGCGGATGCAATAAAAGAAAGCGGTGTAGAAGGCAAAGTCAAGCACAGACGGATCATTATCCCGGGCAAGGCGTCGCGCATCAGCGGCGAAATCGAAGAGCTCAGCGGCTGGAAAGTCCAAGTTGGACCAAGAGACAGCAGCGAGATACCTAAGTATCTCATAGAAAAATGGCAACCGTAAAGGTGCCACTTCTCCAGTTTTTTCATCTTTTTTCGTAAAACCCTTTACTCTCAATCAAGAGACCAAAAACTTTCAAGAGATTTTAAGTGCAGACAGAGTGTAAATTCTTTCTATTCTTTAGCGGGGAATTGTTTACAGTGTTTTTAAGTTCTGCCGCCGCAAGTGTTTTATACTTACGTGACGTAAGTTGCACGCTTCTTTGCACTGCTTTTTCCTATGGCGATAATTTGATAAATCCCTCAAACTAACTAGCATTTGTCAAGGAATGCTTGGGCTATGAGGTCCTTTAGTGATTACATGAATGAATATAGAAAACAGCTAGAGAAGGGTGACATTCAAAAAGCATACAGGGGATTAATGGATTGCCTCATGCAATTGAGGTCGCACTTCGAGAGCCAATATCACAATTATTCCATATCTGGAATTTACCAAGGATATATGGACATGACCTATTTTGCCCTCTTCACAGAATCACTGAAACCGAAAAAACTGAAAGTTGCAATAGTTTTTGTCTATGATAAATTTAGGTTTGAGGTTTGGTTGGCAGGGCAAAACAAGCAGGTTCAGACCAAGTACTGGGAATTGTTTAAAGAAAGCGGTTGGAACAAGTACCGGGTTCCTTCAGCGACAAGAGGCGTTGATTTCATCATAGAGGGTGTTTTGGTTGAGAACCCAGATTTTGGCAACTTAGAAGCCTTAACAAAGCAGATTGAGACTGGCGCATTGAATTTTATCGAAGATGTTGAAGACTTCTTGTCTAGACATTGAAGACTGGATCACAAACGAAGCTTATACGGAATAACGACAGATAATGTGGTTTATACTTTGTACCAAAAGAGATGCATCTCTGAGAGGACTATTTCCATTATGGCGCTTAGCTAAGGGCTCAGCCTTTTTTTGAAAACTAGGGAAGCGCTTGCTCTCTCCTTAGGGCTTAATATTTCTGGGGGAAAACTAATTAAGTTAAAACTATTGTACAAACTCAATATAAAATGGTGAATTGTAATGGCGATAAAAGTTGGAATTAACGGATTCGGAAGAATCGGAAGACTCTTATACCGAGCAGCACTCGAACGAAACGCAAACATTGACTTTGTAGCCATCAACGACCTTGCAGACGCCAAATCCAACGCACACCTGTTAAAGTATGACAGCGTCCACGGAAGATTCCCAGGAACAGTCGAAGTCCAAGGCAACGACCTAGTCGTCAACGGCAAAACCCTCAAAGTCCTCAGCGTAAAAGACCCAGCACAACTACCGTGGAAAGACCTTGGAGTTTACCTAGCCGTAGAATCCACTGGCTTATTCACAGACCGTGAAGGTGCAAGCAAACACCTAGCTGCAGGAGCCAAAAAAGTTCTCATCAGCGCCCCAGCCAAAAACCCAGACGCAACATTCGTCTTAGGTGTTAACGCTGACCAATATGACCATGAAAAACACAACATCATCTCAAACGCCAGCTGCACAACCAACGGCCTAGCACCAGTCAGCAAAGTTTTAGCCGACAACTTCGGGCTTGAAAAAGCATTCATGACAACCTGCCACAGCTACACAAACGACCAAAGAACCCAGGATCTAGTCCACAAGGACCTAAGACGTGCAAGAGCAGCAGCAGTAAACATTATCCCGACAAGCACTGGCGCAGCAAAAGCCATTGGAGAAGTCCTGCCTAGTTGCAGTGGAAAAATGAATGGTATTTCACTGCGTGTCCCAACACCAGACGTCAGCATCGTTGACTTAGTTGCAGTGTTAAGCAAAGAAGCCACAAAAGAAGAAATTAACGCAGCCATGAAAAAAGCCGCAGAAGGCGAACTCAAGGGCATCCTAGAATACACAGAAGACCCAATTGTCTCCAGCGATGTCTTGCACAGCACATACTCAAGTGTGTTTGATGCACAATCAACCATGGTCTTAGGCGAGAAAAGCAACTTTGTCAAAATCCTCTCGTGGTATGACAATGAGTGGGGCTTTAGCTGCCGCATGGTTGAACTCATCGAAATGATCGGCAAGAAAGCTGGTCTGTAAGGCAAGCGCAAACAAGGCTTAAATCCTTCCTATCTTTTTCTTTTTTACACTAACGGTTAACAGGAAGTGAAATGAAATGGCTAAGTACAAAACCTTAGATGATTTTGAAATAAAAGACAAAGTCCTCCTTGTGAGAGTGGACTTTAACTCAGAAATTGACCCCCAAACAAAGAACGTTACAAGCGATGTACGCATAAAAGCGCATGCCGAGGCCACGCTGAAAGAACTGGCAGAGAAAGGCGCTAAAACCGTTGTATTGGCGCATCAAGGCAGAAAGGGTGATCCAGACTACACACCGCTAAAGCAACATGCTGAAATCCTGCAGAATATCCTAAATTGCCCAGTAAAATATGTTGATGACGTTTTCGGCGATAAAGCCAAGGCTGCCATAAAGAGCCTTCAGAGCGGCGAAATCCTGGTGCTCGAGAACGTTCGCAGCTGGGACAAGGAAACCAAAAGCGGAACACCGGAAGACCACTCAAAAACCGATCTTGTCCAAAGCCTGGCGCCATTGGCAGACATTTTTGTGAACGACGCGTTTGCAGCAGCACACCGAGGACACGTATCCATGGTTGGCTTCACTGCTGTGTTGCCATCAGCCGCTGGCCGCATCATGGAACGCGAACTAAAGTCCCTAAGCAAAGCGCTAGAGAAACCAGAGAAGCCCTGTGTTTACGTTATGGGTGGAGCAAAAGCGGATGACAGCTTGGAAATTAGCAAATATGTTCTCGGCAATGGCATTGCGGATTTTGTTGTTGTTGGCGGTGTAACCTCCCAGTTGTTCCTTGCAGCAAAAGGCGTGGATTTAGGCAAGAAGAACATGGATTTCTTGGCTAAGAAAGAACTGACTGGTTTGATTCCCGGCATTAAGGCATTGATGGAGCAGTACGGCGAGAAAGTGGTTGTTCCTGTGGACGTAGCATTGGATATGGATGGTAAGCGCAAAGAAATCGATGTGAGCGAGTTGCCAACCGAATACCCCATATTCGATATTGGCGCAAAAACTGTGGACAAGTATGCAAAGTTAATTGCAGATGCGAAGGCCATTGTGGTTAGTGGTCCAATGGGCGTTTATGAAAACAAAGAATTCAACTATGGCACCAAAAAGGTCTTTGAAGCCATCGCAAACAGCAAAGGATTCAGTCTTGCAGGCGGCGGAAACACAATCGCAGCCATACAGGAATACGGGTTGAGCGACAAAGTCGGCTACATAAGCACTGCTGGCGGCGCTCTAATCGAGTTCTTGATGGGCAAGAAGCTTCCGGGCGTTGTGGCTCTGGAAAACGCAGCTGAAACCAAGAGAATCTAAACTTTCCTTTCTTTTTTACTTTCAAATCCTTCTTTACCGTAAACCAAAAAGAAAAAGTAGAGTTTGGCAGGAGCATTTTTAAGGTCAATAGCATCGGCTGTATGTGACTGTTTGGTTTAGGGGATTTATCACTACTTCGAAATAATGACCAAAAGGTGGACTAGCATCTTGTTCTCCAGTCGTAGACCTCATCGGTGAGTACTCCCATGAGAGATTAACGCTCCAGATGCCGTCGTCATGAGCTTTCGTTGACTTAAGTTCATAGATTGCCTCTGTCATCTCATGCTTAAAGATGGCGTTGGCTACAGTAACGGCTTCAGCACTGTCCATTCCATCACTCAAGTCAATTTTAACAGTTACCGTGAACGCGTATTTACTGCCAGCGTTGCAAGTAAAATCCACCCACTGAGCAGAGCTAGTTTTTGGTTGAGGCATGTTGCTTGCAGCTTCATCGGTGGGGCTTTTTGGATTGGCTGGAATCTCCGAGTTTGGTTGGGAAGAATCACTTAACTCCGAATTGGGTTCAGTTGCATCAGTTAGGTTGGCAGTGTTAAACCAACCAGAAGCAACCACTAAAAAAACTACTATTGCTAAAAAACATACAAGCGCCAAAACTGCCCCTTTGTTTTTGCTCATTTTATCGGGTTCCCATATTGGATTTGATTGTTTGTTCTTATATTGCTAATTCTTAGAACAAAAATGAGGGATACATTTTCTGATTTTTCGTTAAAACTGTTGTCCGTTTGTTGTTTTTCTAGTTAACGACGAAAGAGAGCCCGCTCAGTGGCTGTACAGTTACTGCTTTTCTATGAGCCTATCCTCTTTAAGTCAAAAAGGTTAAGCTGCCATAACTAGTGTCCATCTAACCGAACCGCATGTTCTGCAAGGCGGAAACGTCTCGGTTTTTGAAAGCGGAATTGATGATTTTTCACGTTTTTCCCTGCAGTAGTGTGAATATAAGCCTGATTCTGGGCATTTTTCGCCTGTTCGATAGTATTTTTTGGCGTTTTTCCCTGTTTTTGCTTTTTCGTTTGGCTCTGACTTTGCCTTTAATTTTAGCTTTGGTTTTGCTTTCGGCTTTGATTTTTTTATTTGCTTTGTCATATTATATCAGTTGTTACTCTCTTGCAGATGTTTAAAATTATAAGCTTTTGCCAAAGCGTCAATTGCCCAGCACAATTACCGGCATGTCAGAGAACTTTAACTAGGCTTTCCATGTTAAAAGCCGTGTTTGCACAGCCATTCTTAATTAACGGTATGGCTTGCCCGGCAACATCCATACTGCTCAAAAGAGGACCCAGCATCCTCATCTCTTCACCACAAGCAACCCCGATAACGCCTTCATAACTTCTGGACTTCAAAATTTTTGGAATGCAGGAGCCTCCTGGCAATAGGTAAACGTCATACCCTTTTTTCTTGGCAACCGCGTCTGCCTTGTTAACTAAGCAGTCCGCTGAGCAGTGCGCACATGAGTAAGATGGTACGGCAGCGTCAAAAATTGCTCTGCAGCGGCTATCCATGTATTTGCGTGAGCAATGAGGCAGGAAAAGCGCTCGTTTCTTGGTTTGCAAGAACTTGCCCCTCTCCATCATGTTAATCGCCTGCAAATCAATCAAGTCCTGAATTAAAACTACAGCATCCGCAAGGTTTAGGCCGGTTGCTTCTTGAATTCTGAATTTCAAGATTAAGTCATGTAGCGTATTGAGCAGGGTCTTGTGCATGCCCTTTTGGTAACTCACCGTTGCAATTTCGGTGAAGAAGAAGCGCGGAACTTTGGAAAGGTCGAAAGTGAACTTATAGGGCATGTTTTAAGGATATGCGCTTAGCATGCTTAAAAAAATACCTACCCAAAATGAGAGAAATTCCCTGAAAATCTCTTGTGTTATGGCTTTTTTAAGTCTAAACCTAAGAGCTCTTTGAGAGCTTCAAGGTCTTCCCGTAAACGTTTAACCTCACTCTCAAGGTTATTAGCCCTTAACTCAGCGTCCCTTTTGACGCTCACCATTTCGGTCAATAAGTTTGGCTGATCAAAAAGCTCCTCAAGGTTTTGCCTGAGATTAACCAGATTTTGTCTAAGCCCACGATGGATTTCTCTGGTTTTTTGGATTAGATCTTCAAGGCGTTCCTTTGGTTCAGCATCAGGGTAGTTAATCAATAAGCAGCCTCACACTCAGCATAAAAGTAAGAAAAAGGTGGAAAGATTAGATGCTTATCTGGAACATTAATCGTTCCACAAGTTCCTTGTAGCGGTTTCGGATAGTAACCTCCGTCACCTGCGCAATCTCAGCAATTTCCCTCTGTGTCTTACGCTCGCCTGTCAGAACCGAAGCAACATAACTAGCAGCTGCCGCAATCCCTGTTGGTCCTCGACCGGACGTGAGCTTGAGTTCTTTTGCTGCGGCTAAGATTTTATGGGCGATTTCTTCAACTTTGCCCTGCATGGTTAGCTGATTAGAAAACTTTGTAATGTACTGGCTGGGTCGCAGCGGCGGGATAGAATAGTTGAGTTCTCGAATAAGGAAGCGGTAGCTGCGTCCAACTTCTTTCTTGTTCACGGTTGATGCCTGAGAAATCTCATCTAAGGTTCTCGGTAAGCCGCATTGTCTACATGCCAAATACAGAGCTGCTGAAGTAACGCCCTGAATGGACCTGCCGCGGATTAAACGCTCTTTTACTGCTTTACGATAAATAACTGAGGCCGTCTCGAGAATGTTCTTTGGAAGGTTCAGGTTATTTGAAATCTTGGTGATTTCCGAAAGTGCAAACGCCAAGTTACGTTCAGTTGCGTCAGAAACCCTGATTCGTCGTTGCCACTTGCGCAGGCGGTAAACCTGTGCTTTCTGTCCAGGCGAGAGACTTTTGCCGTAAACGTCTCGGTCATGCCAATCTATCGTTGTTGACAAACCTTTATCGTGAATTGTATATGTCAGGGGTGCACCGACCCTTGTGCGTTTTGACCTTTGCTCATCATCAAAGGCTCGCCATTCAGGTCCACGGTCGGCTATTTTGGCTGCAACCACGAAACCGCAGTCCATACACACGATTTCCGCGCATTCATAGTCACGCATTAGTCGGGTGCTGCCGCATTCAGGGCATGATTGAACTTTCGCAGGTTCGGTTCTTGCAGACTCTATTGGTTCATGAAGCTTGCTTTCTCTACTCATTATCTCTTGCTCCGTTTCGTCTTCGAGAGGAGCAAGTATACTGGGCTATTCACAAGTTTAGCAGGTTCCCTGACTGCCGATTTCACCACCGCATAAGGCGCCGACACTGGACCGATGATATCGAAAACTTTTCCGATAACTCTTAAATCCTCATCAACAACGTCTGCTCCCAACTTTGGAGCTTTTTCGGTTTTTACAATAACGTTTTTTGATGGAGTTACATTTAGCACTCTGCCCAATCTTTGCAAACGCAAATCCCCTCTCGAAAAACATGTAGGTGACCGTAAGACGCTATTTAAAGCTTTCTAACATTCACCTAAGTGGTGGCTTAATACGGGCTTTTTTGAGTAGAAACCTTCTTAAATAAGAAGTGTGGATAAGACTGTGCCTTAAAAGGGTGAGGCTAATATGTCCAAACCATTCTATGTAAAGTATGAAGTCCCGAAAGAAATCGTAGATGCAGCCTATGAAGCCCTAACGATTGCTTCAAAAACTGGAGTAGTTAGGAAAGGAACAAACGAGGCGACAAAAGCTGTTGAACGAGCCCAAGCAAAACTCGTCGTAATAGCCGAGGATGTTGATCCCCCAGAAGTTATAGCACATTTGCCCCTTCTTTGTGACGAAAGAAAAATCCCCTATGTGTTCGTCCCAAGCAAAGAACAACTCGGAAAATCCATCGGCATAGATGTTCCATGCGCTTCAGCATGCATTCTAAGAGAAGGCGAAGCTGCAGGTTTAATCAAAGAGATTATCACTAGAATTGAGCAGGTTAAACGAGGAACTCAGTAATGAGTAAAGAAGCAGCAGAAGAACTGATTCCCGCTGAAGTCATTCAAATAATAGGCAGAACAGGCGTTACAGGCGAAATCACTCAGGTTCGCGTACGCATCATGGAAGGCAAAGACAAAGGCAGAATCATAACACGCAACGTTAAAGGACCAATAAGAGTTCAAGACATTCTGATGCTGCGAGAAACTGAACGTGAAGCAAAGAAAATAACCAGATAGATAAGAGGTTAAGATTGTCATGCCAAAAGCAAGAAAATGTTCATTTTGCGGTAACGAATTTCCAGCGGGCACAGGCATGATGTTCGTAAAGAACGACGGCTCAATTTTATGGTTTGATTCAAGCAAATGCAAAAAGAGCTCGTTAGCCTTCAAAAGAGACGCTCGTAAGCTAAAGTGGACGACGTATTTCGGAAAAGAAGAGAAAGGAAAAGGGTAAATTCCCTAATCAGTTTTCAACCAACCATTTTTTCCTATCTTTTAACACTCTAAACTTTTGGTCACTGCATGCCTAGGTCAAGCAGCTATTCTGTTTTCAACCGAAACCTTATCAGTAAGCAGCTATTCTGAAAATTGAGGTGCAAACTTGCCGCTTTTCTTTACAAAAAAAGAAGTCTTCCAATGGCTCAAAGAGGGCAAAAAAACCATCGATGTCCGAAAAGGAAAGCCGTTCCGCGGAGAATTTGCGGTTTTTCAGGCAGGACCGCACACTTTAAGGTTGCGAATAGTGAGAAGGGAAACAGGCAAGCTTGCGGAGATTGTTCGGCCAGACAATTTTAGGCTGGTGGTTCCTTCTGCCTTGGTGGTTGATGAAGCTATTGGTTACTTGCAGGGTCTTTACGTTGCTTATGAGGGGGTTTTCACGGCATATCATATTGCTCAATCTAAGGGCTAATTTTAATGTTGCGGAAACCTTATTTTGACAATATTAAGTCGTTTCTTGAGTGACTTTCTGTTACGTAATCCGTATAAAATATTCGTTAAACGCAAAATTTATATCTGTCCAAGCGAATGTTCAATATCCAAAAGAGGATCAGAAAAATGGTAAAGTTTAGCGGATGTTACACTGCACTTGTAACCCCCATGAATAATAATCAACAAGTAGATTACGAAGGCTTGCGCAGCCTTGTAGACTTCCAAATAAAAGAAGGCGTAAGAGGCATACTTGCCGTCGGTACCACCGGCGAAAGCCCGACCCTTGATTGGAATGAACACAGCAAAGTCATCGAAAAAGTACACGAGTACGCAGGCAACAAATGCCTAACCATTGCAGGAACAGGCAGCAACTCAACACAGGAAACCATCGAAGGCACCGCTCACGCCCAAGACGCAGGAGTAACATGCGTTCTGCTGGTTGACCCGTACTACAACGGGCCAAGCTCGCTGGAAATACGCAGAGAATACATTGAGCCAGTCGCAAGCAGGTTTCCAGATGTTCAAGTTATCCCCTACATCATCCCAGGCAGAACAGGAACCCAGCTCTATCCGCAGGACCTCGCCGTTCTGCATCAGCAGTACCCAAATGTTCGCTGTGTGAAAGAGGCGACGGGTGATTTGGCTAACATGGAGTTAACCAGACAGCTCTGCGGAGAGGACTTTGACATACTCTCCGGAGATGACGATAAAACTTACGCTATGATGACTTCGCCCGATATTGGTGCAAGCGGCGTCATATCCGTCGTTTCCAACATTGCCCCTCGAGCAGTAGCAAACATGACCCACTACATCTTGGACGGTAACGAGGAAGTTGCCAGCAGAATAGCCCAAGCTCTACAGCCGCTCTTTAGCATAGTTACCGTGAAAACCCAGGAGCAAACACCTTTCGGACAAGTAGCATGTAAAGCCCGCAACCCCTTGGCATATAAGACCTTGATGAACATTTTAGGCATGCCGTCAGGTCCATGTAGGCAACCGCTCGGAAGAATGACCCGTAACGGCCTAGAGGTCGTCTTAGCAAACGTGCGGAAAGTTTACGAGAACAACCCCGAAATCCTCCAACCCATAGCTGAATACTTTAACGTTGATCTAAAGGAACGCTTATACAATGAACGGTACTGGCAGGGACTTACCTATGCTTAAGCTCGCAGTAGCAGGCGCCGCTGGCAGAATGGGCAATGCCGTCATAAAAGAAGCTGTAGCCAAAGGGCATCAAATAGTGGCGGCGCTGGAAGCCTCAAACAACCCTTGCGTAGGCAGAACACTGCGGGAACTGGGCATCTGTGACTCCAACACGGCAATCCTAAGCTCAGCCAAAATCAGCCAAGCAGTGCACGACGCCGACGTTTACATAAGCTTCACGGCACCAGCTGCAGAAGTCGTCAACATCCCAATCGTGGCTAATCTTGGCAAGCGCATAATCCTCGGCACCACAGGTTTCACACCAGAGCAAAACCAGCAGGTCACAGCTGCCATGTCAGGCAGGGTTCCGGCTGTTTTCTCCCCGAATTTCTCTGTCGGCATCAACGTAATGTTCAAGCTGGCTGAGGCGCTGAAGGTTTTCCCGACAGAATACCATTTCAGCATAAGTGAAATCCACCATACAGGCAAAAAGGATGCGCCGAGCGGAACAGCTAAAAAGCTGGGCGAAATCGTCTCAGGCATTCGCGGTTACTCCAAAACGGTCACTGGACGAGAAGGCATAAGCCCCCGGCAGCCTGATGAGCTTGAAATCACCGCCCTGCGAGCCGGCGGAGTGCCGGGGATTCATGACCTTATAGTTGCAGGACAGCATGAGATGCTACGCATAGAGCACACGGCGTTCTCCAGAAATGTCCTTGCTCAGGGGGCTGTTTACGCTGCTGAATGGCTAAGCACACAAAGCGAACCTAAAATATTCAGCATGGCTGATGTCTTGGGGTTATCTTAACTGTTAAATCTACCATTAACTTTTTTATCAAGGAAAAACAACTCAAAAGAACATAGGAAGCAAACAAAATGTCTATGAAACGAAAAGTCGCCATTTTAGGCGCAACCGGAGCCGTTGGACAACGGTACATCCAACTCCTGCAGGAGCACCCATGGTTTGAAATCTCGGTGCTTGCTGCTTCAGAGCGGTCAGCAGGCAAAAAATTCAAGGACGCTTGCAACTGGGTTATGGAGACCGACCTGCCCAGAGAAATCGCTGAAATGCAGGTAGCAAACGTTGATGTGGCATCAGTAGAGAAGGCTGGAGATGTGGATTTGGTGTTCTCGTCTTTGCCTGGCGATTTAGCAGGACCAGTTGAAGCTGAATTTGCCGCCATATACCCAGTGTTTAGCAAGGCAAGTGCACACAGAATGGAAAAAGATGTGCCCCTAATCATTCCAGAAATCAACCCTGACCATGTCGAACTAATTAAGATTCAGCAGAGACTCCGGGGCTGGAAGGGCTTTATCTCCACCGACCCCAACTGCAGCACCATCCAAATGGCGATTACGCTAAAGCCGCTTATGCAGTTTGACCTTAGGCAGGTTATGGTTAGCACCATGCAGGCTCTCAGCGGTGCAGGATACCCCGGTGTTCCCTCGCTGGACATCATCGACAACGTTGTTCCATTCATATCAGGGGAAGAGGACAAGATGGAGACTGAAGCTCTAAAGATACTTGGCACTTACGAAGGCGGAGCAATACGCTATGCGGATTTCAAGGTTAGCGCCAGCTGCAACCGAGTTAACGTCAAAGACGGCCACTTGGAATCCATTTTCGTAAAGCTAGACCAGGAACCACCGCTTGAGCAAATCGAGGCGGCGTTCGAAGATTTCAGGGGCGCTCCACAGTTACTCAAGTTGCCTTCTGCTCCTGCCCAGCCGATAATTGTTCGCCGTGAAAAGAATCGTCCTCAACCACGCTATGACCGCGATTTGGGCAACGGCATGAGTGTAGTTGTCGGCAGAATCCGCACAGACTCGATTATGACTTTCAAGTACATGTGCCTTGGGCATAACACGGTTCGGGGCGCTGCAGGCGGAGGCATTCTTAGCGCGGAGTTGTATGTAGTTAACGGTTTAGCCTAAACTGCAATCACATCATTGATAGTCTGGTGTAAACGGCATGGTCAAGAGAAAGCTTCGTGAACCCTTAGAAGATCGAAAAGGCAGCCTCTTCTTTGACGGAGTCTCAGTCAAGGAGTTGGCTGAAGAGTACGATACGCCACTGTACGTGCTAAGCGAGAAGCGAATCAGAGACAACTACAACCGCCTCCACACCGCTTTAGTTAACAATTACAAGTACGTGCGCATCTACTACGCTGCAAAAGCCAACACTAACCTGGCTGTTCTTAGGATTCTTCAGTCAGAAGGCGCCTACTTAGACACTGTCAGTCCAGGCGAGGTGTTCATGGGTTTAAGCAGCGGGTTTACTCCCGACCGTATCCTGTTCACGGGCACCAGTGTTAGAAATGACGAGTTAAAGTTTCTTTCAGGCGCAAACATCACCGTCAACGTGGATTCGCTGTCGGAACTGGAAAGGCTGCTAAAGTTTTCAGTTCCCCCTGTCGTTTCGGTGCGGGTTAACCCAGAAATCGGTGCAGGGCACCACAGCCACTGCATAACGGCTGGTCCAGACTCAAAGTTTGGCCTTTGGGAAGAAGAGACGAT